>CAJXRJ010000051.1 GCA_913058555.1 uncultured bacterium | reverse complement strand
CGAGATCATGCCTAGTCTCGTGGGCTCGGAGATGTGTATAAGAGACAGGACGACATCGCCGCGATCGAAAAGTGGGTCGAGATGGGCGCGTCCCTCCCCCACAAGATCGAGATCGATCCCAGCGACCGTCTCCGTTGGTGCTTCCAACCTCCGATGGCCCCGGCCGTCGAGCTTCTGCACGGACAGGACGTGATCGATGCGCTCGTCGAGAAGGCGCTCGCACAAGCCGGTATCACCCCCGCCGCCGAAGCCACAAGGTCCGCTTGGCTCCGCCGCGTGACGTTCGACTTGACCGGCCTACCGCCCACGCCCGAACAGATCACGGCCTTCGAGGCCGATGAATCCGACAAGGCCTACGAGCACGTCGTTGACCGCCTGCTCGCCTCCCCGGCATACGGCGAACGGCAGGCCCGGCGCTGGATGGACCTCATGCGGTATGCAGAGACCAAGGCCCACGAGTTCGACTTTCCGATCCTCAATGCCTGGCAGTATCGCGACTACGTCATCCGCGCCTTCGGCGCCGACGTGCCCTACGACCGCCTGGTCACGGAGCTACTCGCCGGCGACCTTGTGGACGAGCCACGCCTCGACCCCACCGGACGCTACGACGAGTCCCCCCTTGGAACGGGCGCGTGGTTCCTCGGGGATGAGGTGCACTCCCCGGTGACGCCCCGTGGCGACCAAGCGGATCGAGTCGCCCACCAAGTGGAGGTCCTCTCGAAGTCCCTCCTGGGCCTTGGCGTCTCGTGCGCCCGCTGCCACGATCACAAGTTTGACCCCATCAGCGCGGAGGACTATCACGCCTTGGCAGGCTTTGCCTTGTCCACGGCCCCGCGCCAACTGCGATTCGAGACCGACCGCGCGAACCGCGTCGTTGCCAGCGACCTGGACGCCTTCCAAGGGCGAAGCCAGAGGGCCATGCAAGCGGCGGTAGCATCCGCGGTCCGGGACGCGGCCCAAGGTGCGGAAGATGCGCTCACCAGCGCCATTTCAGTGGACCTTGAGGAGGGCTCGTCCGAAGAAACAAAGGCCCCGAGCCTTGTCGGTTTCGATGCGTGGGTCCAATCCCAAGGAGCATCGACGCGCCTCCCCATCGACCTACTGATTGAAGGCTTCGAGTCCGGAGATTACGACGGACCTTACCTCGGCCCATGGAAGGCCACCGGGGACGCCTTCGGCACGGCGCCGCTGCACAAGGACGACATCGCACCGGGCGAGGCGGCCATGCGCCCGAGGGGGAACTTTGTCGTGAGCACGTATGCGAAGCACCCTGGCAAGGGCCAGCCCAGCAATGGCTATACCGGCACCCTCACGAGCGCCCCATTTCCCATGGTCAGGTCGAACCTGCACTTCCTGGTCAATGGCGGGCGGCAAGAGAGCGTTCGGGTTGAGCTCGTGGATGCCGAGACCGGCGACGTGATCGGCACGGCGCGGGGAACGGACTCGAACGCATTCAGAGCCGTGACGATCGCGCGCCCCGGGAGCGCGACGGCTGCCCCTCCCCTGGTTCGCATTCGCATCGTTGATGAGGCCGAGGGGCACTGGGGCCAGATTGGTGCGGATCAGTTCGTATTGTCGGACCTGGAAAGCCCCGCCATGGCGATGTCCAGGGCGCAAACACCGGCGCAGTGGATGTCGCTCCTCTCGGGAGTGGACGGTGACACGCCGGCCCGTGAGCTGGAGTGGCGCTTCGCATGGCTCTCCGCAACATCGGGCGAGCCACGGGCTAGGGAGGCCCTGGCGGCTCTCTTCCCGGAGACCTATTCGCCCGACCACACCTCACCGGACCGCACGTCACCGGACCCGGGCCCGGCCGAGGCCTTCGTGGACTACTCCTCCTTGAGCGGCGCACGGTGGATTCCCAACGGGCCGACCTTTGGACGGGGTCCTGTCCCGGCTGGGCACGCGTCCCTGCAAGCGGAAGCGAACGAGTATGGAGGAGTGGCCATCGCGGCTCGGCCAGGTGTCCGTGCCCAGGCTTCCTGGAAGGGCCTGCGTGTACACCCCGAATCCGCGACGAAGCGTGGCGGCAACCTCAAATGGCTCCAGGCAGGCAGGACCCTGGTCACGCCTGGCGGCGTCAGCGCCGCCGGGCGGTTCGCACACCTCGTCCGCGGCCAGGCCAAGCTCGTGGCCCCCATTGCGTCACACAAGATGCTCGCAGGGCCCCTTCACGGAGCGTCGCTCAAGTCCATCGACACCAAGGGCATCTGGCGGTGGGTCGAGCACTCCATGCCCTCGGCCAAGGGGCATCATGTGCACTTTGAATGGACGGCCCTCAAAGGCGAGGAGCTTGAGATCGCGCGAACGGTCGAGCTCGAGGATGGCGAAGCCGTCCCTGCCCTCGCGCCGAGCCGGTGGATCGCCCAATGGGCCCTCGACGAAGGGCTCGAGACAGGGACGATGGAAGGCCGCGCGGCCATCTTCCAGGCGCTGCTCCTGGACGCAGTCGAGTTGCTTCAGCGGGGGGGCATTGAGGACCGAATTCTCTCGGACGACGCTCGAGCTGGGCTCTACGGCCTCGTCGAGTTCGTGTCGAATGAGCTGCCCACCGTGCAGTCAGCCATTGCCGCGGCCCTCGACACCGAAGTGCGCGGCCTCTGCGAGATTCAGGAGCGCCGTCAGCTCGAGTCGAAGCTAGCTCCCGCGGCACTCGACCTGGAGGGGCGCGACGAACACATCCTTGCCCGGGGCGATTGGCAGCAGCCGACGGCGCGCGCGCCGAGGGGAGCGCCCAAAGTCCTGCGCCCCTCCGCACAAGAGCCCGGCGGCGAGCCCATCAACAATGGATCAGGGAGCGGGCGCCTCAGACTAGCCAGGTCCTTGCTGGCTTCCGACTCCAAGATCATCCAGCGCGTCTGGGTCAATAGGCTCTGGCAGTCGATGTTCGGGCGCGGCATTGTCGCGACGACGGATGACTTCGGAGCGATGGGCGCGCTGCCCTCGCACCCTGCGCTTCTGGACCACCTCGCCATCTCCCTTGAGCATGAAGGCTGGTCCACGAAAGCGATGCTGAGGCGCATGGCGCTCAGCAAGGCCTATCGCCGATCGACGACCGCTTCCCCCTCCGCAGCGCAACTCGACCCGACCAACGCATTGCTGTCGCACATGTCGGTACGGCGACTGGAGGCCGAGGAAGTCCGCGATGCCCTTCTCGCGGTGAGCTCCGAGCTGCGTCCTGATCGGTTCGGAAAGCCCGTACCGATTCACCTCACGCCCTTCATGGACGGGCGCGGCCGCCCGGGCAAGTCAGGCCCATTGGATGGGGCCGGTCGGCGGTCCATCTACATTGAGGCGCGCAGGAACTTCCCCCATCCATTCTTGACGGTTTTCGACCAGCCGTCTCCTTCCACGTGCCATGGCACGCGTACCAGCGCCAATGTCCCAGCCCAGGCGCTGGCGATGCTCAACGATCCGTTCGTCGAGGACCGAGCCGTGGCGTTCGCCCAGTCCGTCGAACGCGGGACGGTGGACCGGGAGACCCTGGACACCATGTGGATTCGAGCCCTCGGGCGAAGGCCCCACGCCAAGGAGGCAGAGCTTGTGCTCCAAGCCCTTGGGGCCGTCGATGATGCAAGCGCCGCCAAGATCGACATTGCCCACGTCCTCTTCAACACCAAGGAATTCCTCTTCCTCCGATGAGTCGATCCATCCATCACAGTGGCGGGCTGACCCGACGAGGGCTTCTCTCCAAAACGGCAGGGGGCTTTGGGGCCCTGGCCGCGTCAGCACTGTTCGGGCGCGAGGCCGCCGCCCGAGGCTTTCCCGGCGACCACCCGCTGGCGGTCAAGCCTCCGCACTTCAAGGCGCGCGCGAAGAACGTGATCTTCTTCTACATGGACGGCGGCCCCGCCCAGATGGACACGTTCGACCCGAAGCCAGAACTGGAACGCTGGGACGGGAAGCCGATGCCCATCGAAGCCCCGCCGACGCAGTTCAACAACGTCGGCACGGTCATGGCCTCCCCATGGAAATTCCAGCGCGGGGGAGAGAGCGGTCTTGAGATCTCGGACCTCTTCCCGAAGATCCGCGAGCAGGCGGACAAGCTGTGCATCATCCGCTCGATGAAGTCGAAGTTCCCGGAGCACACGGCAGCCAACTACTTCCTGCATACAGGCCACAACCCTTCAGGGCGCCCGTCCATGGGCGCATGGTGCGCCTACGGACTGGGATCCGAAGCGAACGACCTGCCCGGATACGTGGTCGTGGAGGGCGGCCTCGTTCCACCGGGCGGCATCGAGTGTTACGGATCAGGCTTTCTCAACCCGGCCTTCCAAGGCTCAAGCTTCCGGCCCAGCGGCGACCCCGTCGCCCACGCCAAAGGCAAGCACACGGGCACGACCCGGGAGCGACGTCGCCGCGGCCTGCTCGGGGACCTGGACCGCCTGGGTGCCGGCGACGAACGCTCCGTGAACGCGGCCATCGCCAACTACGAGCTGGCCTATCGCATGCAGGCGGCGGTGCCCGCCCTCGCGGACATTACGACGGAGCCCGAGTCCATTCGAACGAGCTACGGGATCGACGACGAGTTCAAGGGCACCGCCATCTTCGGGCGCCAGTGCCTGCTCGCCCGCCGGCTCGTGGAGTCGGGCGTGCGCTTTGTGCAGGTCCCCATGGTCCAGGTCCCCGGAAGCGGGAATGATCGCTGGGACCAGCACCAGAATCTCCACAAGGGGCATTCCTCGAACGCGAAGGCCGTCGACCAGCCGGTTGCCGCCCTTCTCGAGGACCTCGAGTCCCGTGGACTCCTCGAGACGACCCTGGTGGTGTTTGCTGCGGAGTTCGGTCGCACCCCCATGGCCCAGGGCAGCGGGGCGAGCCGCGGCCGCGACCACAACCCCCACGGGTTCTCAATCTGGATGGCCGGAGGCGGCGTCCGGGGGGGCATGACCTACGGAGCCACGGACGAATTCGGGCTCCACGCGGTCGAGGACATCGTCGAGGTCCACGACCTCCACGCCACGATGTTGCATCTTCTGGGACTCGACCACACCCGCCTGACCGTCCGTTTCGACGGGCGAGATATGCGTCTCACAGACGTTCACGGGCATGTCCTGAAGGACATCTTGGCGTAATCATTCCCCAGAAATGGGCCCTGGGAGCCGATACACAGGGACCTCCTGACCACAAAAGAGGCCCTTAGGGGTCCGTAAAGCTAGCTTGCGGAGGTGCCTTTCCTCGATTTCCGAGCAAATAGAGCCGGTCCGCCGTCGTATGGTCACCGCCCAATCCCCAAGGGAAACACCTTCCATGAAACTGAGCACTCAAACCCTCCTTCTTTCGCTCCCCGTTGCGCTGGCGTTCCGCCCTGCCTCGGAGGAGATCAACCTGACCCCGCGCTTCGCGGCTGATCAGACCTACGCTATTTCTCAAGCGTTCAACATGTCGATGAGCCTTGACGACATCTCGGCGACGATGGACGGGCAGGAAATGCTCGACGGCGCCGTCGAGTTCGACATGGAGATGGAGATGCAAACGGACATCACGGAGACGATCATGGAGGTCCGCGACGGCGAGATCGCCAAGATGCAGGTCACCGTTGACTCCATGGACATGGCCGTCACGGGCGAAGTCAACGCCATGGGCCAAGGCGAGTCGATCGACGAGAATCCCGACATGCCCGTCGTCGGCCGCACGGTCGAGCTGACGATCGACGAAGACGGTGAGATCAAGCGCAAGGACGTCACCAAAGACGTCGAAGCGCCCCTCAGCGACGCTGAAATGAACATGGTCTCCCACCAGAACCACTTCGAAATGCTGGTCCCCGAGGGCCCGGTCGAAGAGGGCAAGGCCTTCGAGCTTCAGCCCAACTGGGAAGAGATCATGGACCAGATGATGTCCAGCATGGACACCGGTGAGGTCGAGGCCGAGCAGATGGCCATGATGGAGTCGATGATGGACACCATGATGGAAGCGATGGCTTTTGAGGCCGTCGGCAAAGTCAGCAAGGTCGAAGAGGGCGTCGCCACCGTCGACTACGAGGTCAACGTCACCATGTCCATCGACGACCTCATGGAGATCATCATGCAGGCCGCTCCGCCCGAGGCCGCTGACCAGATCCCCCCGGTCAACGCTCAGCTGGAAGTCTCCGCCGACATGACCGCCACCGCCCTCTTCAACATCGAGCTGGGCCAGTTCCAGTCGATTGAGATGGCCGGCGAGTTCGAAGTCAACATCAGCGGCGACATGGACATGGGCGGCGCCGCGGGCGAAGCCAGCGCCACGATGTCCGGTGAGTTCGAAGGCAAGAGCACCATCGAAAAGAACTGATGATCGGTCGCCTGCGGTAGAGATACCGCGAGTGCGACTCGGATCAAGCAGACAAGAGAGGAGACCTGGACGCCATTTGGCGCCCAGGTCTCCTCTTTTAGGTGGTGGATCCGTGTTGCTCTCGCGGTATCCCTACCGCCCCATCGCTTCGCGGGCCTTGGCGGCCGCGACGCGGGCGGCTTCCACGGCAGCCAGCGTGAATGGCTTGCGCCCTTCCTCCTTGGGCGCGTTGACGATCGCGTCGGCGAGGACCTTCAGGCCACGCAGGTCGACCTTGCCTGTGCCAAGCATCGGGATCGCCCCCACCTCGTACCAGGCCGTAGGTTTGGGCTGGAAGAGGTTGGGGAGGTCGGTCTCGCCTAGGCGCTCCTGGAGAATCGCCAGGTCGAAGGGAAGGCCCGCGTGGAGAACGACGAGCTGCTCACCCTTCTTGGGGTCCTCGACCGCGGTGACGGCGATCTCCAGTGCCTGTGCGTCCTCGTCCTCGTCGGTGGGAACCTCCATCAGCTCCATCGCGAGATCCTGCAGCGTCTCCTCGACGCGCCCATGGGGCACCATTTCGCCGCCGATCTTGCTGAAGCGCGAAAGGCGATCGGTGATGAACAGGAATCCGAAACGATCGACGTAGCCAATGTCGCCTGTGGTGTACCAGCCGTCATTCAGGACCTCAGCGGTCTTCTCCGGCAACCCGAGGTATCCCTGCATCACGCTCGGTCCCTTGACGATGATCAATCCATCCTCGCCTGCGCCCCGCTCCACGACCTCGGCCGGGTAGCGATCCTGGTCGACGATCTTGACGGCAACGCCGGGAATCGGACGACCGATGGATCCACTCTTGTGGCTGCGGGCGCGGCGCGGCGCGTCCTCGGAGCTTGGGAGGTTGGCGGAGACCACAGGGGAGAGCTCCGTGCAGCCGTAGCCCTCCATCAGCTTGGACCCGAACTTGGCTTCCCAGGCGTGCTCCAGGCCATGGTTCAGCTTCTGCGCCCCGGAAAGGGCCACGCGGACCTTGGCGAACTGCTCCGGCTTGCACCGACGCAGGTACGACTGATAGAAGGTCGGCGTTCCAATGGTGATCGTGACGCCGTGCTTGCCGCACATCTCACCGATGACTTTCGCCTCGAGGGGATTGGCGTGGTAGACGGCGCGGGCACCGGAGAGCAGGGTTGCCCAAAGGGTGATCGTGTAGCCGAAGCTATGGAAGAACGGCAGGATGCCCAGGACCGCGTCACCGGGCCCAAGGGAGATCACCTGCAGCACCGATTGCACGTTCGAGAGCACGTTCGAGTGGCTCAGCATGACGCCCTTGGGCGTGCCCGTGCTGCCGCTCGAGAAGATGATCGTCGCGGTTTCCTCGGACTCGTGCGCGCCGGTCTGGGACTTCGGTGACTCTATGTTGGCGAGCCACGTGCCCGGAAGGAACGTCTTCGCGAGGTGCCTGAGCTTCATCCCGCCGGTGATGTCCTTGCGGATGTCCTCGAGGATGATGGTGCGCTCAGGCGGCAGTGGGGATTCGCGGTCGAGCGCCTTTAGGAAGCGACGCGCCGTGATGATGACCCCGGCGTCCGCGGTCTCGCACATGGCGGCGAGGTCAGAGTTCTCGAGGGTGTAGTTGAGGTTGACCGACGTGCGACCGTCGAGGGCCAAGGCGATGTTCGCCAAGGCGCCGCCGGCTCCGGGAGGCAGGAGCACCGCAATATTCTTGCCAGCTCCCAGCTTCGGCCTAAGGGCATCGCGCATGCACAGCGCCCCCACCGTGAGCTTTCGGAAGTTGAGCTCCGTCCCCATGCCGTCCACGACCGCCGGCGCCGAAGCGTGCGTCCGCGCCTCCTTGAGGAAACGCCATGCGAGGGACCCGCGGCGCCCCTTACGTTCTGTCCGCAGCTCCGCGATCTGCTCCTGGATGCGCGACCGCGCCGTGAACGCGTCCGCGCCCGGGGGCAGCGCCTCGCCGATCGAGATGTCCACCTTGTAGGGAATCTGACGTGGCATCTTCCAGAACGCAGAGCCGCCCTTGTAGCTGAAGATGCTGCCCCAGAGCCGATCGAGGGCCATCGGGAGAATCGGCACCTGTGCCTCGCGGGCGATGCGCTCCATCCCTGAGGCAAAGGGCATGAGGTGCCCGCTACGGGTGATGGCGCCTTCGGCAAAGATGCACACGAGCTCCCCGTCCAGCGCTGCCTGGGCGGCCTGGGCGAGGGCGGCATCTTTCTCTTCTTTCGAGTCGCGGCTCGACACAGGGATCGCGTTCATCTTGCGCGCGAACCACCCGAGGATGGGCACCTTGAAGAAGCCACGGAACATGAGGAACCGCACCGGGCGCCCCGTGACAGCCGAGACGAGGACCGCGTCCACCAGGGACACGTGGTTGCAGACGATCAGCGCCCCACCGGTTTTGGGAATGCGCTCCGATCCCCGCACCTTGAGGCGGTACACCGTGTGCGCGAGCCCCCAAATGATGAAGCGCACGGTGAAGTGGGCCGCGAACTTCAACGACACGAGGAACGCGCCGACGAGGAGTCCGCCAGTCACGATCATCATGACGGGCGGCGAACAGCCAAGCATCGTCAGCAGCGCAAAGAACGGACCCGCGGCCAGGATGCCGATGAAGTCCATGCCCTGGCTAAAGCCGAGAACGGAACCCCGCGTCTTGTCCGGGGGGAGGACTTGGCACAGCGTCCTGATCGGCAAGGTGAAGATGCCCGAGGACAACCCGACGACGCCAAGGCATAGGTTGATCCAAGCCACGCTGTCCCCATTGAGCTGCGTCCCGAAGAGGCCCGCCGCCATACCAAAGAGCCCGAGGGGCACGAGGCCGCCCTCGACGCGATCCCCGGACAACTTGCCCGCTACGATCGCACCGACGGCGATTCCAATCACGACGGGGCCGAGCAGCGCCGACGTTTCCCCATTCGTCAGACCGAGCGTGATGACCCCGTACTCGTTCACGATCAGGAGCACGAGTGCGCCGATGAAGTAATAAAAGGCGCTCCCGAAAACGGCCGCACCAAGGTGGGGAATCGGGCGAACGTGCTTCCATTGCCGGCGCATCTCCGCAGCAAAGAAGAATGGGATCCGACGCTCCGGGTTGCGAGCTGGCTCCTTTCGAATCGGAAGGCAGCAGAGAAAGCCCAACATCGCCAAGCCTACATAGATGGCACCCGCCTTCCAGAAGACGCCGCCGAGGTTGTCCAGGAGTGATCCTGCGAGAATCACACCTCCGAGGATTGCGATCGTCGTCGTCGTTTGAATGAGCGCGTTCGCCCTCGACATGTCCTTGTCGTTCACCAGCTCCCGCACGATCCCATACTTCGAGGGACCGAAGAGCGCGCTCTGGGCGCCCATGAGAAGCACCGTCACGAGCAGGCCCGCGTAGCTGTGGGAGACGAAGGCCCAAAGGGCCACGCCCATCACCGCGACCTCAAGCAGGTTGGCTATCCGAATGATGCGCGTCTTCGACAGCTTGTCCGCCAGGGCACCGGTCGTGGTGCAGAGCAGGACAAATGGCAGTGCGAAGAGCGTCGCGGGAAGCCACTGCATGCTCGCGCCGTCCCTGACGGCGAAGCCGCTCTCCGCCACCCACGGCACGCCGTCCACCGTTGCGGCCGAGACCGCAAGCAGCAGCACTAGCTGCTTGAAGGCGTTGTCGTTGAAGGCGCCCAGGAACTGGGTGGCCAGGAGCGACGCGAAGGATCGGTTCTGAAGGAGTCCAAGCATGGATAGACGGGCAGGTCCCGGAGGGAGCGCGGTAGATCGTAATGACCTGACCCACCCAAAGACTTGCTCGGGGTGGAAGCGCGCAGGGAGAGAATCGCCTATCGAGGCCCCCAGCGAAGGAAACTCCTGCTGATCGATGGGATCAACGAAGTACGGAGCCAGGATCGTTTTTTCGTTAATGAAGCGCCTCCGTTGCCCCCCCTGGGGGGGCAACGGAGGCGCTTCAATAACGAAAAAACGATCCTGGCTCCGTACTTCTAGCTGTAGATCTCGCCGCCCTTCTCGGAGAACTCAGCGGCTTTGACTGCCATGCCTTTCTCGATCGCCTCGGTCGTCTCGAGGCCGTTCTCCTTGGCGTACTTGCGCACGTCCTCGGTGATCTTCATCGAGCAGAAGTGCGGGCCACACATCGAGCAGAAGTGCGCGACCTTGGCGCCGTCCGCCGGCAGGGTCTCGTCGTGGTACGCGCGGGCCGTGATCGGGTCGAGGGCCAGGTTGAACTGGTCCTGCCAACGGAATTCGAAGCGCGCCTTGCTGAGGGCATCGTCCCAGGCCTGGGCTCCCTTGTGGCCCTTCGCGAGGTCCGCCGCGTGGGCTGCGATCTTGTAGGCGATGACGCCATCCTTCACGTCCTTGGCATTCGGAAGGCCAAGGTGCTCCTTCGGGGTCACGTAGCAGAGCATCGCGGTGCCGAACCAGCCGATCATCGCCGCGCCGATCGCGCTGGTGATGTGATCGTAGCCCGGGGCGATGTCGGTCGTGAGCGGGCCGAGGGTGTAGAAGGGCGCCTCGTGGCAGACCTCCATTTGCTTCTCGACGTTCTCCTTGATCTTGTTCATCGGCACGTGACCGGGTCCCTCGATCATGACCTGAACATCGTGCTTCCACGCGATCTTCGTGAGCTCACCGAGGGTCTCCAATTCGCCGAACTGGGCGTCGTCGTTGGCGTCCGCAATGCAGCCGGGACGCAGGCCGTCGCCCAGGCTGAAGCTGACGTCGTACTTCTTCATCACTTCGCAAATGCGCTCGAAGTGTGTGTAGAGGAAGTTCTCTTCGTGATGCGCAAGGCACCACTTAGCCATGATCGAGCCGCCGCGGCTGACGATGCCCGTAACGCGCTTGGCGGTCATCGGGACGTAACGTAGCAGCACGCCCGCATGGATCGTGAAGTAGTCCACGCCCTGCTCGGCCTGCTCCACGAGGGTCTCGAGGAAGAGGTCGATCGTCAGGTCCTCGATCTTGCCGTTGACCTTCTCAAGGCACTGGTAGATGGGGACCGTGCCAATCGGAACCGGGCTGTTCCGGATGATGTGCTCGCGGGTCTCGTGGATGTTGTCTCCGGTGGAGAGATCCATGACCGTGTCGGCCCCCCACCGGATGCCGCGCTGGAGCTTCTCGACCTCCTCTTCGATCGAACTCGTCACCGCGGAGTTGCCGATGTTGGCGTTGATCTTCACCAGGAAGTTCGTACCGATGATCATCGGCTCGATTTCGGGGTGGTGGATGTTCGCCGGGAGCACCGCGCGACCGCGGGCGATTTCGGAGCGCACGAACTCGGGCTCAACGCCCTCGCGGCATGCGACGAAGGCCATCTCCTCGGTGATGACCCCACGCTTCGCGTAGTGCATCTGGCTGAAGTTGCCGGAGTCGTTGTCCTTGGAGCGTGAGGCGATCCAGTTAGCGCGGAGCTTCGGGACCCCCTCGCGCACATCGCAGCCCTGGGGACCGGACGTGTCGTAGACGTCGACCGGGGCGTCGTCGTTGGAGAGATGGATACGGCGCTTCGGCACGTGCAGCTGGTGCCCGTTCCATTCGATCGTGTCGGCGATCTTGTGGGATGCGGGGAAGCTGACCTCGAAGGGCTCGAGGGTGTCGGTGGGGCTCGTGGAATCGGCGCCGCTGGCGGGGCCGGGGAGAGTGTTGGTCATAGGACTTCCTACGCCGGTGCGAACCGGGTCAGGTTCGAGGGGTGCTTCTCAGGCTCGAGCGCTTTCACGCCCCGCCGCCCCCGCCGATGGACCTGTCGTTTGGGTAAAGATTGAGTTCGAGACGCAAGCCAAAAGTGACTCGCACTGGGAGCACGGGGACAGCCACTCGCGCAGATCTAGGCCTTCGAGATGCGTCACCCACGTGACAACGCGGAGCACCAGGGCCTTATCAGCGAACAATAGTAAGGGATTGGGCGTCCGAAGCCGTAGATCAGGGGTACAGGACCTTGGTGGATCTCCCCTCCCCACATACCCTTGTGTGGCGGAGTGGTCCGTCGACCTGTCTCCTTGCGTGACAATTCGTCCTCGGCTCTCCGCCGAGACCCCCTTTTCCCGCAAGGGGTCCCCAGCAAAATCCAGGGCCCGCATTCCAGGCCCATCAACCGGCAACCCAAGAGCCATGAACAAGCATCGCATGCTTCGCTTCGCCACTCGGGTCCTGATCGTGTTCGGCACCTCTGCCGCCTTCACGAACTGGACCTTCGCCTTCCAATGATGAGGCGCAGGTCCTCGCGCCCCCGGTGGGGGTGCATCAGCACCAGGTGATACAGCAGGCGGTCCTGGAGCCAACGGTCCCGGCGGAGCAGGTGCTCCTGCTGGCGGCGCCGGCGGCGGTGGACCCATTGGCGGCCCCGTGGGCGGCCCAGCGAGCCCTGGCGGCGGAATGGGTATCCCGTTCAACCCGCCCGGTGGAGCCGGTGGCCTCGGTGAACTGCCTGTCCTTCCCGGCCAGGATCCTTACGACCTCGACCGATACGGCACGACGTCGGACCCGAACGACTGGCAGCTCTGGTGGAAGTTCAACCAAGACCGCTTCCTGCAGTTCTCGAACATCCAAACGGGAGAGACCTATTCAGGCAGCGACGGCTTCTACCTTGGCAAGGGCCAAGAAGAGAAGGCGTCCATCGGTGGCCGCGCCAGCGACGAAATCATCGACGGTGTGCTCGCTGAGGCACTCATGGAGGGCCTCAAGAAAGGTGGCTCCATCGAGTACTGCAAGAGCGCCCTCGTCGCCATGTCGAAAGTGGGTGGTGAGCATCAACGCCACTACAGCTTCGTCACGAACTGGTTCCTCTCTGAGGGCATGGCCGAGCTTCACCCGACGGCGGCGTTCGTCACGGGCCTGAACGGCGGCGAGCGGGACATCCCGCTCCTCCGCAACATTGCCCTGAACACCGTTGAGGGCTGCAAGGCCGTCACCGCTGAGGGCAAGCCGGTCACAGCGCGTGTCCCCATGGAGATCCGCGCCTACGCCGCTTACGGCCTCGGCATGATTGGTTCGCGCTCCCAGAAGGAGTCCGTGCGCCAAGACATCGTCAAGACGCTCGTTGAGATCATCGAGAACGATTCGGCGGAAGCTAACGACACGCGCGTGGCGGCGATGATCGCCATGGGCATGGTTCCCCTGTCGGTCGACGAAGACGTGGTGGCGTGCTACTGCGGAACCTGCGTGGTTCCGGATCCGCACACCTCCCTGCGTCCCCAGGTCACGTACCTCCTGCGCTACTTCACGTCAGTCAAGGAGTTCGACCCGATCCTGCGTTCCCACACCGCGACCACCCTGGCTCGCCTTGTGGCCGCCCGTCCCGACGGGATGAGCAACCGCATGAAAGAAGGTGTTGCAGAGGTGCTCGTTCGGGCCCTGCGCAAGTCTTCCCGTCAGCCCGAGAACGTGCGTGAAAGCTCCGTCCTCGCTCTGGGCCTCATCGGTGACGCCGACGAGGACAACATCGACCAGTGGATCCGCTGGGCCGTGCGCCGCTCCCTCAAGGGTGGTGGTGACATGGAGAAGCGTTTCGCCATGATCTCCCTCGCGGAGATCGGTGGTCACCGCGGTTCCGGCGAAGAGCCTTTCGGGGCCCTTAGCGAGATCCGTTCGACCCTCAAGCGCGAGCTGAGCGCGGGCAAGAAGAAGATGAAGCCGTGGGCCGCGCTCTCGGTGGGCCTCTTGGGCTACGAGCTCCGTGCCAAGGGTCAGACCCTTGATCCGGCACTCGACAACGCTCTCAGCAACGCGATCCGATCCGGTAAGAAGGTCGACGACCTCGGTGCCTACGCCCTTGCGGCTGGCATGCGCGGCACCGTCGAGCTGAGCGACCGCCTCCTTGGCAAGCTCCCCAAGACCCGCGACGAAGCCGCTTCTGGCTACGTAGCAATGGGCATTGGAATGCTTGGCAGGAACGTGGCCGCTGCGCCGCTTCAGGAAGCGTTCAAAGAGGCGGAGGGCAAGCCCCTCCTGCAGACCCGACTGGGTCTCGCCCTTGGTCTCCTCGGCGACGGTAGCGTTGTCGACGGGCTCCTGGAGCGCCTCGAGATGGCTGAAACGGACCTGCGCGCCCTCGAAGAGGACGACGAGAAGGGCCATGCCAAGACAGAAGCTGAGATCGTGGCAGCCGTCACGGCCCTCGGGTTCATCGGCGACAAGCGTGGCGTTGAGGCCATCGGTCGGATCGCTTTGGACAAGGACACCGAGTACACCGCTGCGGCCCGCGAGGCCGCCGTGGTCGCCCTCGGATTCGTCGGTGACCGGACCTCCAAGAACTGGCGGACCGCTCTGACCCTTGGCGCCAACTACCGCGCCCGCACGGCAACCCTGACCACCGGCGAAGGCGCCGGCGTTCTGGACCTGCGATAGCCACCTACCGGCAATCCGAGCGGCACCTTCCTGGTGACGCTCGGGGCCTGCCGCTAAGGTAGAAGGGCCCGCGCTGCTCACGCAGCGCGGGCCCTTCTCTTTGCCCATGCACTGGTCCGACCTCCCCCGCGAAAAGCTGCTCGACATCCCCATACGCGACCTTGGGGTCACCCTCGAGGGCTCGCCCCTCGAAGGCCGCCTTGACGATCTCAATGGGGAATTCGAGGCTAAGGGACTGCGATTTCGGCCCTACGCGTGGCTCTCCACGGACTGGTTCGCGCCGGACGACGCCACGGGCTTCGCGATCCCGTTCTTCCTGGCCCATCCCCGGCTGACGCGCCTTGAGCGAAGCCAAATGCTCGAAGTCGAAGGGGGCTCCGCCGAGGCGTGCATGAAGCTCATGCGCCATGAGGCGGCCCACGCCATCGACAACGCCTACGGCCTTCGACGGAAGCGCCGCTGGATCGAGGTCTTCGGCAAAGCCAGCGTGCCCTACCGAACCTCGTACACGCCTGACCCCACGAGCCGCGACTTCGTCTTGCACCTGGACTACTGGTATTCCCAGAGCCACCCCTTGGAAGACTTCGCGGAGACCTTCGCCGTTTGGCTGCGGCCCGGTGCTCGCTGGCGCAAACGCTACGCCGGCTGGCCCGCCCTGGCAAAGCTCCAATACGTGGACGAGCTCATGTCCGAGATCAAGGACACGCCCCCACCACGGAAAACGCGTCGACGCGAGGAGCCCGTGACCCAGGTCAAGCGCACCCTGCGGAGCTACTACGCCGCCAAGAAGAAACTCTACGCGGAGGAAGGCACGCCCGCCTTCGACGGGCAACTGACGCGCACGTTCGCTGACCCAGCCTCCGCCCAGCGATCCGCCCCAAGGCTCGCCGGCTTCCTCAGGCAGCACCGCGCCCCCCTCGTCAAGCGCGTCGCGGAGACCACCGGGCAACACCGGTACCTGCTGGACCATGTCGTCCGCGAGATGATCGTCCGCGCCAAAACCCGCGACCTTCGGCTCTCCACGTCGAAGTCAGGATCCCTGCTCGACGCCGCGATCCTCCTGACCTCGCTTACCTCCCAATTCCTCTACGGCGGCCACGCCAAGTACCACAGGTAACGCCGTGCAGAAACTAAGAGTGGCCGTGTTGATGCACGAGGCCTTGGTGCCACCAGACTCCATTGAAGGACTGAGCGACGAGGCCATCGATCAGTTCAAGGTGGAGTACGACGTGTGCAGCGCCCTGCATAACCTCGGACACGAGGTCATCCAGGTGGGTGTTGCCGATGAGCTCGCGCCGATTCGGCGGGCCCTCAAGGAGCACCGCCCGCACGTGGCCTTCAACCTGCTCATGCACTTCCACGACGCGGGGATCTACGACTCCGCGGTCGTCGCATGGCTTGAGCTGCAGAAGCAGCACTACACCGGATGCAACCCCAGGGGCCTTCTCGTCGCCAATGACAAGGCGCTCTGCAAGAAGGTCCTCGCCTACCACCGAATCCGCGCCCCACAGTTCTTTGTCGTTCCGCGGGGCAAGGACGTATCACGGGTCCCAAAGAAGATTCGTTGGCCCCTTTTCGTGAAGTCGCGGAGCGAGCACGCCTCCACCGGCATCAGCCAAGCGTCCATAGTCTACGACCTGGACCAGCTCCGAACGCGTGTGGCTTACATCCACGAGAACGTCGGCACCGGCGCTCTCTGCGAGGAGTACATCGAGGGCCGCGAGCTCACGATCGGCGTGCTCGGGAACAAACGCGTCGAGGTCTCGCCTGTCTGGGAAATCTTCATGGACGAGCTACCGAGCGGCGTGGCCAACATCACGACGAGCCGGGTCAAGTGGGACCACGCTTACCAAAAGAAGATTGGCCTTCGGACGGGCCCGGCGGAATCCCTCGACCCCGGTGTCGAAGAACGCATCACGCGCACGGCACGCCGCATCTACCGCGCCCTCGGGCTCTCTGGCTACGCGAGGATCGACATGCGCATGGACAAAGAGGGACACGTGTGGATCCTCGAAGCCAACCCGAACCCTGACCTCTGTTATGGGGAAGATTTCGCAGAGGGCTTCGAGAAGCTCGGATACAGCTACGCCGACCTTCTTGAAAAGATCATCCGCCTGGGCCGCGGCTACGACGCACCTTGGAAAGGCTGACGGCGGCGCGGGCGCTCGCTTGCCTGGGCGCTCACGGTTCGTACTCACCTCTTTCGGATCGAGTGCGCTCGCTGCCCAATGCGCGGCGACAACTGCGGCAGGCTTGGTAGCGTAGGAGGGTCCTTGGATGGTCCCCACCCCGCTCCCCCATGATCCGAGCTCTTCGCCCACTGGGCTGGGCCCCGCTGGCCCTTACGTTCTTTGCCGCCCAGCCCCTCAGCGCCGCCCCGCTGGCACTGGCTGCGGGGGCCCAGGACCTTGAGTTCCTGAGCCCCACCACGGTGCTCTGGGCCGGACGCACGGCGACGATTCCCCTCAAGCTCGCACGGCCCGCCGCAGGCGATTCCGCCTTTGAAGTGACGAGCACGGCCCCAGCGAAAGTCGAGGTCCTCGGCCCCGCCCGGGCACTCGACGGGGAGAGCTTCGCCTTTGTGCGAGTCAGGGCCATCGGAACAGGGGACGCAGCGTTGACCGCGCTCGATGCCCGCTTGGACGTGACGGTGGAGCCCTTGGCCCATGGGGCCCCCGTGCGCCAACCGATTCCCACGATCGTCGCGCCCGCCCAGGGCGCCCATGTGTGGGGCGCCTTCACTGTGGGCGTAGAGCTCCCCCCTGGCGCGCGATCCGAGGACACCTCCGTGGAGCTTGTCACGGTGGACGGCAAGTCCATTGGCTCCCCGCGGGAGATCGAAAGCACGCGCGGCCCTGAGCGCCGGCTAGCTTTTGACCTCGACGCCACCGACTTCCAGGAGGGATCGCTCACGTTCCGCGCGCGCACGCGCCAAGGCGACGCAACGCACCAGAGTGATTCGCTTTCCCTGACGGTTGTTCATCCCCGTTCCGCCGACGTCGTGCGGATCGAATGGGAAGACACCGTCGGCGCAGAACGGCCCGAGGACTACGGCGCCCAACATCCCGCCCTGGTGCGGGATGCGGCGGCCTCCGGCGGGCGGGCGCTGGCGGTGCGCGGCTTCAACCCCATGCCACTGACGTCCATCGACCTGCCGGCCAGCGGACGATGGCAGCTCATGGCCCGCATGAAGGGCGACCTCGGCGCGGGCGCTTTCCCCACCGTCTCCCTTAGCCTCGACGCCCCGTATACGTACGCCGCGTCCGTGCGAACGATCGACCGCAGCTGGCACAGAATGCCCATTGGCCCCCCGATCCAATTGGATGAGGGGCCGCACACCCTCGGGCTCCGGCTGACCAACGCCGTGGACGCCGGCCGCGCGGAGCAGCGCCACCTCTACGTGGACACCTTGGAGTTGGTACGCGCCCCAGTCGGTCGCGCGGGCGGCGGGGCTTCCATGATGTCGATGCAGGAAACGTCGGGCGCAGAGCCCTCGATGGAAATGCAGGGGGCGGAGACCTCGACCATGATGTCGATGTCGAGCGAGCGCTCGATTCCCACCGCGGGCGATCACTGGATCGGGCTCCATACGGTCTTCGACGGCCGGCACATGAACGGGGAGCTCAAGCTCGAGGGCATCGCGAATTGGACCGGCGGCGGCTCTGTCGCCGCGCCCATCGTGGAGCTGATGGTGAACGGAGAGCCCATCGCGTCCACCCAGTCGAGCGAACCGATCTTCACGCTATTCCCCGAGGAGCTCGGACCAGGCACTCATCAGGTGTTCCTGCGCTCCACCCAGCCCGGGCGAGGGTCGCGGGAAACGCCCGCCCAGACGCTCCATGTGGATGAGGGTTTCGAGCATGTCCCAGGGCGGCGCGAGCACCGCGTCACCGCCATGAATGAAGCCTGGCGCTTCGAGGAGGCAGGACAGACGCCCGCGGGCTTCGCGCGGCCGAGGGGCCCCATCGCCGCCTCGATCGACCTTCCATCCGAATGGGAGCTGTCTCTTATACACATCTCCGAGCCCACGAGACTAGGCATGATCTCG
>CAJXRJ010000050.1 GCA_913058555.1 uncultured bacterium | reverse complement strand
TGCGCGAGCTCGCCCGCGCCGAGTCCGCGCGCCGACGTGGGGACTACGACGCCGCGCTGGGGGGCTTCTCAAGGGCCAGCGGCCTGTCCGGCCAATGGGCTCTCCCAAGTGTCGCCCTTGGGCGCACCGCGCGGGAGTCCGGCGACCTGGAGCGCGCGGCCGCGGAGTGGCAGGCCGCCATCCGGCTCGCACCGGACTCGGCCTCCCTCCATCGCCGGCTCGGGAAGGTCAGGCGGCGCCTCGGTGACATCGAAGGAGCGATCGAGTGCTTCCGCGTGGCGGCGTCGCTGGCGCCGGACGACTGGCGCAATCATGGTGAGCTCGCCCGCGCCCTGGCGACCATCGACGGTCCGGAGACGAAAGAAGAAGCCCTGCGTGAGGTGCGCCTCTCCTTGGAGCTGAAGGGGGAGCCTGTGCGTGTCCTTCAGAATGTGGAGGCGGCCATTCTGGATGGGATGGGGCAGCCCGGGGAGGCCCGCCGGATCCACCTGGCGATCCTGGAGCGTTCACCGCGCCACCCGGGCACCTGGTTCAACCTAGGCCTCACGCTGCTCCAGGACCTTGAGTTCGATGAGGCCGTCGAGGCCTTCGAGAAGTCGATCACCTTCGACCCGAGCGGCTACCGGTGCCAGGTCTGGCTTGCTCGCCTCCATGCCGGGCGCGTCGAAACCCTCCCCGACGCCGAGCGGTGGGTGCGTGGGGTGGCGGCTCGGCGGGGCGGCCGGCCGGAGGACCTGCGGGCGGACCTCGCAACCTGGTTCTCTGACCACCACAACCCTGACATCGTCCTTGAGCATGTGGAGGCTGCGCTCGTGGGCGGCGACCGCGAGTCGATCAAGGTACTCCAGGAAGCCGTGGATCTCGCCCGCGCCGCCGGGATGGAGTTGGCGCTTGCCGAGGTGCTGGAGCGCCTCGTGCAAGATCGCGACATCGACGAAACCAGCGTCCGGTGGGCCAAGGCGGCCCGCTCTCTCCGCCAAACTCCGTGAACGACGGTTCCTCGTTGGGGGGAATCCAAGAACATTGGCATTGGTTTCGGGCAGGGCCTACGGATTCCAACGGCCGGTGAATCGCAGGTCCAAGCCTCCCCAGGAGCCTTCGGCTTCGCTGCGGCCGGCCCGGTCGGTTTTCGCTTGTACGTTGATCTGCGTATGGACGTGGGGGGCCGGATGCCAATGATCGGAGACAAGCCCATGGACGATCTCATCCGCAGTCGCTACGCCATCATCGCTGGAATCGCTCTGGTGATCGTCGGTGCCAATGGCACCGATCCGCTCATGATCGTGGGGGTCGTGCTCATCATTCTTGGTGCCCGCGGGGTCGTGCGCAACGAGGAGTGACGGACGTTGGAATGCAGCGCCATGCATGCAGCAGCGACTCGCGCCCAAGGGGCGCTAGCAGCGCGCGGGGTCCTGGGCGCAGGCCGCGAAGGGAGCGCGGGATCCGCTACTGGAAATCGATCCTCAGGGCATCCGTCAGGTTGGACCCGGCCATGCCCATGCGGCGGTCGCGGAACCACGCTTGGAAGTAGAGCGTGTCGCCAGCTCCCACGGGGGCCGTGCCGGTTGGATGGGGAATGGCCGTCAGGTCGATGGGCAGTGAGAAGGTTCCCTCTGGCCCTGTGCTTTGGACAACGGCCTGGTAGCGCCCAATGGAGCCGGAGAGGCAGAGCGTTCCAAAGATGGTGCCCGCGGGCGGAGTGTGCCCTGTCGTATCCGAGACGACGAAGATCCCGAAGGTGTTGGGCGTCAGATGGTGCGCCGTGAGTCGGACATTGTTTTGGCTTGCCATGACGCTGCCGGTGGCACCGATCTCCCCAGGCAGCCCTGACGCATTCACGGCGGCGGGGCCGCAAACGGAAGTCCCGATGGGGGGCTCAAAAGTGATGACGAGGAAGGCGTTGAGCGCGCCCCCAATGTACTCCCGCGTGCGGTAGATGCGTGCCGGCCGCGACTCGTCGTCGGCCTTGAGGATCCAACCGAGATTGCTCGAGGGGCTGTCGATCCAGCGCTGGACGTCCGCGACCATTCCAGGGCCTTGGGCGACGACCGCGCCGGCCGTTGGCGCGCCAAACGCCCCGCTCGCGTCAGGCTCAAAGTCCCCGCCTGGGGTCTGCCAGAACGCGCTCGGGTAGGAGGTGTGCAGGTGCGTGACGCTCCCCGGCGTGGCGGGCCCGCCGTCGCCCTCGCCCCAGAGGCCCCCTGAACCGGTGGTGGTTCCCTCTCCCCAGTCGGCCAGCACGGCGTGGAGTGAGTGGTCAGCTGTCCCGATGGCGCCGGCGCCTGAGGCATGGACTTCGGCTTCGAAGCGCACGTCGGTCACGCGCGCGCCGGCGGGGACCGCACTCGCAACGTCAAAGCGAAGAATGCCGCGTGTCACGCGACCGCCGGTGGTGCCCACGAACATGAACCTGCCGGATCCGTTGCTCAGGGAACCCGCGGGGTCCGAGTAGATCGTGTTGTCCTGGTCCGCCACAAGGAAGACGGATTGCTGGCTCTCCGCGGTCGGGGCGAGGAGACCCAAGAACCAGAGTGGGGAAATGAATCGCATGGGATCTCCGGTGCAGCGGGAAGGGACGGGCTTGGACAGGAACCCCGTCCACGCCACGCGGGGACCAAGGGCGGGCTCTCGGTGGGACCGTAGCACGCTCCCGCGGGCCCGTCGAGACTGACACAGAAGCAGGGCCGGCGCGATCGCCACTCCGCTCCGGGTAGGTGTCGGAGCTGCCCGGAGCGGAGGCCACCAATGTGCAGCGCAGGGGGTTGCGGCGCAGGCCAAAGCCCGCGGGTCCTTCTTCAATCCTCAGACCCAGAATCGACCGGACCGATTACGCTCAAGGAAAGCGGCCCGACCGAAAGCTCGAACTCCCAGGGGGTCATCAGCCATGAAACTCGCACTCCTTGCCCTTCTCATCGCGTCTCCGGCGTGGGCTCAACAGCCCGCCGATCACGAGTTGCTCGCGACCACCGTTGGCGCGGGGGCATTCACGGGGCAGGTCGATGTGGACGGCGACCGGGTCCTTGCGTCCACCTTCGACGGAGCGTCCCACGCGTTGGTGCTCGAGCGGGCGCTGTTGGGCTGGACTGTCGTTGACGAGCTGGTCCCCAGCGTGCCCGCGTGGAGAGATGAGCCGACGACCTGCGTCGCCCTCGATGGCGATCACGCGTTGGTGGGATACGGCCGGAGCCGACGGGCGGCGTTCTTTGAGCGTGGGGCCACAGGGTGGGTCCAGACCCAGGTGGTCGAGGCGCCTAGCGGGACGTTCGCGTCATCGTTCGCGACGGCGGCTGGGATGGAAGGCGATCTCGCCATCCTTGGGGTTTCGTCCAACGTCAACCACCGGAACCTTGTGTTTCGCCGGGCTGGTGGGACCTGGGTAGAGACACAGACCCTCGGCGTCGGGCGGCTAACGGACGTCGAGATCGGTGGCGGCCTCGTGGTTCTTGGGAACGGCTTTCGTAACGGGGAGATCCAGGGGCACTCGAGTGCGATCTCGGGTCAAGTCTCGATCGCGCCCGTCCTGGCGAACGGCGACGTCGGGACGCTGGTCACGTTGCCGGGTCCGCCGTTCTCCGGTCTGGTGGAGGGCCGACTGGGGATGAGCGTCGCCACGGACGGATCGTTTGTCTCGGCGACGTGGTCGAGCCACCCCGGTGCGTTCTTCGGCTTCGAGATGACGGAGACGTTCGTGGTGACCTGGAAGGAGAGCGGCGGCGTTTGGGTTGTGGACTCCACGCATTCGTACCCGGGCAACACGAACAACACCGACCTGCTTGGCTATGGGTTGGCGTGGGATGGAAAGCAGCTGGTGACCGGGCTCGCGGGGTTTGGGTATTGGTCGGTTCTGCGCGAGAGCGGGGCTGGCAGCTGGGAGGCCGTGGAGACTCTGCATGGCACCAGCTCCCTCACGATCGATCATCGAACGATCGATGCGTCGTCCCGCTGGATCGTGGCTGTCGCTGGTGGCAGTCCGATCGGCCTCTTGGACAACTCAGGCGCCTACGAACGATTGCTCATTTGGAGCCCGCCGGTGGGCGAGGACTACTGCACCGCCCAGCCCAACTCGACGGGCCGAACGGCGCGTGTCTTCGCGGCCGGATCGACGGCCGTAGCCGACCAGCGACTGACCCTCGGATTTGTTGGTCTCCCCGCGAACGCGCTTGCGCTGCCCCTCGTTGCGGGGCAACCGGGCTTTATTCCCAACCTCGCCGGCAGCCAGGGCGACCTTTGCCTCGGCGCACCGCTGGGTCGTCTTCTCCCCCTCGCGGGCAACGCCGGGCCAGATGGGATCTTCTCCGTGGCCCTCCCGCTCACAAGTCCACTTCCGGGCGTCGGCGCTTCCGTGCAGCCAGGGGATACGTGGTACTTCCAAGCGTGGTACCGCGATTCCAACCCAGGTCCCACTTCGAACTTCACGGACGCGCGATCGGTGACGTTTGATTGAGTACGGGACGGGCGTGCACGGCGCCCTGAAGGTGAGGATGGGCGTGCCCGAGGATGCCAGGGGAGTGACTTGGGGGGGAGCATGACGCTCCGTCCCGCACAGTGGATGCCCCGGACCACTGTGTCGTTCTAACCGGCTCTTGAATGGCCTCCAGCCCGGAAGTTTAGTCCTTGCCCAGTGTGTCGCTGGCGCGGCGTCCGTTAGGGTCCGCCCCCATGAGGCGACAGGAAAGCGCGGAGCATGAGCTTGCAGACATCAGTGGTTTCAAACAAGCCGCCCTAAGGCAGGAGCAGCTGACGAAGCCCCCGGGGAGCCTTGGGCGGTTGGAAGAGATCGCGCTGGATTTGGCGGCTATTCAGGACATAGAGAAACCGAGCGCACGGCCAGCTGCCACCTTGATCTTCGCTGCAGACCACCCCGTGGTGCGGCACGGGACGGCCGCCTATCCGGCGTCCGTGACGGCCGGCATGATTGCCAATTTTGCGGCTGGGGGAGCGGCGGCATCGGTCTCGGCGGTCCAGGTCCATGGCATGTCCTTGGAGGTGCATGACGTGGGGGTCGACACTCCCTACGTGGTGCCCCAGAACAGCGTCGCTATTGTGCGGAGGCATCGGTCTGCAGAGGCTACTGCCGGAGACCTACGCACGGAGGACGCCATGGGCGAGGAGCTCTTTGCGGCATCTCTCAACGCAGGGCGCGAGGCGGTACTCGCGCTCAATCCCATCCCGAAGGTCTTGCTGCTTGGGGAGATGGGGATTGGAAACACCACGCCGGCTAGCGCAGTCGCCGCGGCACTCCTTGGGCGCCCCGCCTCGGACCTCGCCGGGCCCGGCACAGGCCTTGACGCCGAGGGCGTTCTGCGAAAGGCCGCCGTCATCGGTGACGCGCTTAACCGCCTTGACTCGGCCAAGCCGATGGAGGTGCTCCGCCGGGTGGGGGGACGCGAGATCAGCGCACTAGTAGGTGCGGCGCTTGCCGCACGTGAGATCGGTGCCGCCGTACTTGTGGACGGGTTCATCGTCACCGCCGCGATCTACGCGGCCGTATTGCACGAACCAAGACTCCGCTCTCACCTTCTCTTTGCCCATCGATCGGGCGAACCCGGTCACGCCCTACTTCTGGAGGCGCTTGAAGCGCGCCCGCTGCTCGACCTAGGACTGCGCCTCGGCGAGGGCAGCGGCGCACTAGCTGCCTACGGGTTGGTGGAGCTCGCCTGCGCGTTGCATGGCGGAATGGCGACGTTTGCGGAGGCGGCTCTAGACGGTGGTCCCGAGGAGAAGAAGCCGTGAGCATGCCGCCTTCTATTCGCGGAGCGCGCGCTGCCTTTGTCTTCCTGACGCGTCTGCCGGCAGGGGGGTATCCCTATCGCGACGAGGATTATGCATGGGCGCCGGCCCATGCTCCACTCGTCGGGCTGGTGGTGGGCGCGATGGGCGGAGCTGTCTACTGGCTGCTCATGGGCGCGGGGTTCCTTCCGGCAGCGCTGGCCGGAATCGCGCTGACGATGCTCGCAACGGGAGCGTTCCACGAGGACGGCTTGGCGGACACTTCCGACGCGATGGGTGGCGCAATATTCGACCGAGAGCGGATGCTAGAGATCCTCAAAGACAGCCGTATCGGGACCTACGGCACGGTGGCGCTTGTGATTTCCATTGGCCTACGCGCGACGTTGATCGCGGAGTGGGGGAGGCTCGGTGCTGCCGCGTTTGTTCTTAGCCATGTGCTCGGACGGGTAGCCCCAACTTGGCTCATGGCAACGATGCCCTACGTTACTGATCCCGTGCACGCCAGGAGTCGCCCCATTGTGACCACACGCTTGACCCAAGCCTTGGTGGCGACCTTCTATGGGGTGCTAGCGATCCTGGCTGCCTGGCAATGGCTGCCGTCCTTCGGTTGGGGGCCGGGACTTTCGTTTGTCACGATCCCGGTAGCGGCAGCCCTTTGCGCTTGGCGCTTCCACAAACGTGCCGGTGGCGTCACTGGTGATTTTCTCGGGGCAACCGAGCAAATCACGGAGATGACCGTTCTGCTCACGCTTGCCCTGGCGCGCCCGTGATCGTCGGTGTTCGCCATGCGAGGGTCGCCGCCTCGATGTTGGGGACATGCTACGGATCCTCCGACGTTGCGACGGAGATCAGTCATCTGCAGGCAGCGGATGCGGCGATTGCATCGCTAAGGGCCAGGGGTGATGGATCCCTCCAGTTCGACTGCGTATGGAGCTCGGACCTTCGTCGTTGCCGGGGGCTCGCGGACGCGCTCACGCCCAGGCTCTCAGGGCCAGTTGAGTTGCGTACGGACGTGCGGCTTCGCGAGCTGGATCACGGTTCCTTCGAGGGGCGCGCATGGGAGGAGATTCACGAAAGTGAACCCGCCGCGCTCGAGAGATGGGGCGCACGTTGGCGAACAGAGGGCCCACCCAGAGGCGAGTCAGCTGAGATGCTCGAGCGGCGCGTATCGGACTGGCTCGAGAACCTTGACATGACTCGGCGTCACCTGCTTGTTGGGCACGCTGGCGTCATGCGCGCCGTGCTCGTAATCCAACAAGAGCTCGATTGGGCAGTGGCCATGGCCGCCGAGGTTCCGCATTTGGAAGCGCTGGAGCTCACCTGATCATTGCTTGGTGCCGGCCAATGAAGGCGGCGGGTTCATTCGTCCACGTAGCTTGGCCCGTCGTAGGTCTCAGCGACCACTACGTCCGCGAGGGAAAGGCGCTCCTCCCATCCAGCCGCTTCTAAGTCAGGACGAGGCTCGAAGCGTTTGACGTAGCCCACGCACAGAATTGCTGTTGGGGCTACTCCATCGGGGAGACCGAGGGCGTCGCGCACGTCGTCTTTGTCGAGGATGCTGACCCAACCCACACCGACGCCTTCGACGCGCGCGGCAAGCCACAGATTCTGAATGGCGGCTACGGTGGAGAACTGGGCCATTTCGGGCCAAGAAGCCCTTCCAAGGCCATGTCCGCGCTTGGCGTCTACCTCGGTTGTGACAGCGATCAGCGTCGGCGCATCCTGCAATGCCGAGAGCTTCAAGGAGGCGTAAGTGGCAGCTCGCTCCCCAGAGTAGGTGCCCATTGCTGCCGCGTTGGCCGCCTCAAACGACGCTGCGAGCTTCGCGCGTGTGCCCTCGTCGGAGATCATGATGAAGCGCCAGGGCTGCATGAGACCCACGGATGGTCCCATGTGCGCGGCGTTCAAGATTCGCGTCAGGAGCGCGCGTGGGAGAGCGTCGGGGAGGAACTCGCGTCTCACGTCGCGACGCGCCCCAACGACATCATAGAGGGCGTCGATAGAGCCTTGAGGCATCGCGGGGGCTGCGTGGTCGGGTCGCGTGTCGTGCATGGAACAGGGGGGGGCGACTGGGAGGGAGTGCCGCGTCGCCGGGATCCAATCGCATCGCCGCAGACGTTACATCAATCCGAGTAGCCGCATCGACGACCCAAGAGGAGGCCCGGCCTGGACGCAGATGTTTCAGCCATCTGTGCCGGCAGCCGGAGTTGAGCTTTTTCGAATGTCGGGTTTGCTTTCGTTTCAAGAGCACCTACAGTCTCGCCGCGACGCTAGCGTCGCATGTTCCTTTCCATTTCAGGCAGCGGTGCCCTCCCATCAACGGAGGGTGAAACGTGAAGTCCAACGATTGAATCTGATTCGATCGCCAACGGACGCGGCCCCCGCCACTGTGAACGCGCCAAGCTTGTCGACACAAGTCACTGGGCTCGATCGTGAGGAAACTCCTCCGATCGTCCTGGGAAGACGTCGACGAGCGGTGGGACTCCAGAGATATCTCTGGGTCCTTCCAAGCGTGTGAGTCAGGAGACCGGCCACTGCCCTTGCTCAAAGCTGCTTCGGAGGGAAGTATGTTTCAAGATCACCTTTGGGGAGACTCCGTGTCCCCCTTGCCGGGCTGGTCGCCGTGTCGGTGGACGACATGAGCACCCCTCGGCAGCAACTCGCGCTAGCCTGGGCGCTGCTCACGTTGCTCACTGTTGGCGGCGCAGCTGCGTCGCTACAGATCGGAGCCGGCGACCTCGCTGACTCCGGTCTGGGCCCGATGTTCCTTCGCCTGAGGGCGGGGCGGCTCTTCACGAGTTTCGTGGCTGGGGCCGCGCTAGGGACAGCAGGAGTGCTCGTTCAGGGCCTATTCCGCAATCCGCTTGCGAGCCCTTCCGTGCTCGGAACGACGGCAGGCGCCAGTTTCGGTGGGACGGCCGCGCTCGTGGCGTTTGGCTCCAGCGGAGCGGTTGCCTCTGTGGTCCCGCCGGAGTTGCAAGTGCCCGTGGGGTGCTTCGTTGGAGCGTTGGTGGCGCTGCTTGTCTTGCTCACGGTGACGCGTCGAGCGGTGGGCTCGTTGGCTCTACTGCTCACGGGATTTGTCCTATCGAGCCTCTTCCTGAGCGCGTCTAGCTTGCTCGTAAGCCTGTCACAAGAGACTTGGCAGCTTGGTCGAGCCGTGATCGCCTTCACCCTCGGTGGCGTTGATGGCAAAGGCGCGCGGCACGTTGGCCTCGCTCTTCCCATCGTGCTTGCGGGCCTCGGGGCTGCTTGGGGTTGGCGCCATCATCTCGACCTCCTGCTCTCCGGTGACGAGGAGGCCACAAGCCTTGGCGTGCGCGTCCCGGTGGTTCGGCTCTGGGTGATCGTTTGGGTTTCTGCGCTGACCGCAGCCGCCGTCAGTATCGGCGGCAGCGTTGGCTTCGTCGGGCTCGTTGTTCCGCACGCCCTCCGTCCAATCGTGGGGCACGGGCATGCTGCGCTCATTCCCGCAGCGTTCGTCGGAGGGGGTGCTTTCCTTGTTTGGGCCGATGTGTTGGCGCGGCTTGCACCAACCCAAGGCGAGCTTCCACTGGGGGTCGTAACCGGGTTCATTGGGGCTCCTCTCTTCCTCGGGCTCTTGATCGCTGGCAACCGCAGCGGGGTGAACGCGTGATTGTTGATCGGGCAGGCGCGGGTCTCTCGGCGCGTGCGGTCACGGTGAGCTTCGGCGCGACACCCATCCTCCACTCGGTGGATTTTGACGCCCCGGCCGGGGCTGTGACCGCCCTCATCGGCCCCAACGGATCCGGCAAGACGACGCTCTTGAGGTGTCTTGCCGGGCTCTTAGAATGTGAGGGAACCATCCAGATTGGGGGCGAGGACTCACGGCGTTGGAGCCGACAGGAGCATGCCCAGAGGGTCGCGTACGTACCACAGCGGACGCTCCTCGACACACCCCTCCCCGTCTTGAGTGTGGTGGGCCAAGGCCGGTTCACCCGTGGGCGAGAGTCCTCGACGGAGCGTCGCGAGGCCGTTGACCGAGCGCTAGAAGTCACCGGGGTGGCGGCGCTCGTGGACCGTGCGTTCACGACGCTCTCCGGTGGTGAACGGCAGCGTGTTCTGCTCGCAAGAGCGCTTGCGACAGGAGCCACAACCCTCTTGCTCGATGAGCCTACGAGCGCCCAAGACATCTCGCAGAGCCTCCTAATGGCGCGAACTTTGCGCGGGTTGGCGACGGCTGACGCGACGATTGTGATGGTCGTGCATGACCTGCGCGAGGTGCGCCAGATTGCGGATCACGCCGTTCTCTTGGATGGGGGAGCGGTGAGTGTCAGCGGTCCTGCACATAGAGTGGCGGCAGCCCCTCCCGTTCGCTCGGTCTTTGGGGTGGAGCTACTGGAGAAGGCGGGCCTCGATTTCCGGCTGCCAGCGGCGGAAGAGTGCACCGAGCGGGCATTGGAGTCGGAGCAATGAGGGCTCACGTTCTGAATCTCAGTGGTCTTGGGGCGGCGATCTTCTTGGCCGTTTGGCTCAACCTTGCCGCGTCGCCAGACTCCATCGAACGCCAGTTGACGTCAGTGGGGCCGACGAGCGACACCGGTCAACCGCCGCCGCTCGTCGACGCAGATGGCATCCTCTTCAGCCCCTGCGACTACCGGCGGGTCGTTTCCCTGAACCCAGTGGCAGACCATCTCTTGGTCCAGCTCCTCGAACCGGAACGGTTGGTCGGCTACTCCGCCGTCACAGCCAACGGCCATCCCGAGATCTGGCGCTTTGGTGCCAAGCCACACATTGCTCGCGGCGCTTCACTCGAGGAGATCTTCAGCCTTCGACCGGACCTTGTGATCGCGTCGCCATTCGTGGATGCGTCTAAGGCGACCAGGCTCCGCGAGGAGGGGATCGATGTCTTCAACTTGGGGGAGATGCGAGGGCTCGCCACGGTGCGCCCGAACATTCAGAGTCTTGGAAGGCTGTTGAATGTCGAGCAGCGCGCGAAAGGACTGGGCGAGAGGCTGGATCGCGAAATCCGTGGGCTTCAGAACTCCGTCCCCAAGCTTCGGCCGCGGGGCCTCTACCTGAGCGTGTACGGAGACGCGTTCTTCGGCGGCACGGCAGGGACGAGCTACGCCGACGTGCTCAGGCTCGGAGGAATCACGGACGTCGCCGCCGCAGCAGGCCTTGTCGACTGGCCGCAGTACGCATCCGAGCAGATCCTCTCACTCCAGCCGGATGTCCTTGTGACTCGACGGGGGATGGCCGGCGCCATTCGCGCCCATCCGGTCCTTGGCCAGCTCGACGCTGCCCGCGACCCGCATGGAATCCTCGAAATCGATCCTGCCTATGACGGGGATGCGGGCCTGGGTGTCCTGCGGGCTGCGGCATCGCTCCAAGAGTCAATCCGAAAGAGAACGAACCATGACTGACGAACACTACCAAGAAATGAAGAAGCTCGACGCTGAGCAGACGGCGAAGGTCAAGAAGGCCAGCGTTTCGCGCGGTGTGGTCATCGTCCATACGGGCGACGGCAAAGGAAAGAGCACCGCTGGATTTGGCGTGGCCCTTCGCGCAGCCGGTCACGGCCAACGTGTTGGCATCGTTCAGTTCATCAAGGGAACCTGGAAGACCGGCGAGCAGGCCGCGTTAAAGCGATTCCCCGAGGTGACTCATCTGATCTCGGGCGACGGATTCACCTGGAAGACCAAGAGCCGCGAGAACGACATCGCCTCAGCTGAGCGTGGCCTCGGCTTGGCCGCGGAGATGCTCTCTTCCGGGGAGTACGACGTCGTTGTCCTCGATGAGGTCAACGTCGCGATGAGCTACGGCTACTTGCGTGAGGCGGAGGTGATCGCGGCCGTCGAGTCACGTCCCACAAAGACCTCAGTGGTCCTCACCGGACGCGGCGCGCCGGCCGGTCTCATCGATTGCGCAGACACGGTCACCGAGCACACGGCGGTCAAGCACGCGTTCCAGGCGGGCATCAAGGCGCGCCTCGGCGTCGAATTCTGATCAAACTTCGCGCCCCTGCATTTCGCCGGGGCCCCACCTTCTCCTCACCATCTGCACGAACCACCCATGACATCAGCAACACGTCCGCTCATGGCGGCGCTACTCACCTCTGCACTCTGCGCAACAAGCGCGGCCGTCCCGCAGGTCTCGACCGGCGAGGGCTTTCAAGTCGCCGGCGTCGTCGACATCGACAGCTACTGCGGCACCTTTCCGGCGACCTACACGTATCTTGACGGCTCAACCCTAGCTTTCGATGGAACGAACATCCGCTACCAGACGGCGGACGGAATCTTGCTTCGGGACTATGGAGGGATTGGTATGCAGACGTTTGCATCATTCCTTGAGGTCTCTCCGGACGGCGCGATGGCCTACTTCGGCGAGTCGTCGACGGGAGCCATCCGCTCGTTGGATCTCGCCACCGGGGAGTTCCGTGTTCTGGCGACCCTTCCGTTCAACTACGACCTCGCCTTTGATGTCGTTCCTGGCCTTGCCTTCAGCGCGGCGTCGGCGTTTGGCTCCGCTACGAATTCTGTCTTCCTGATAGATCTCGTGAGCGGCCAGACGTCGCAAGTCGCCGACATCGGTGGCTACTCGGGGCCCCTTGAAGTCGACGAGTTTGGGAACCTCTACGTCGCCGCTCTTCCTGGGTCATTCCCTTTGCCCGCCGGTGGCACAGATGTCTACCGATTTGACGCGGCCCAGGTGACAAGCGGGGCGATCTTAACGGATGAGGTCGATGGATTCCTTTTCTCTGGCGGCTTCAATGGGATGTCTTCCGCTGCCTACGACACGACGACGAATAGTCTGGTTGTGATTGAGACCAACGCTGGGCCGACCGGGTCAGGGAGCATCGTTTGGAAACTCGATGCCAACGGCCAGCGTGAGTCCGCGGTGGCTGCAGTGGGGGGGTACGCCTCCGGGTGCCAGTCCTTCAATGCTGGAACGGGCTCGTTCCTTGCCGAGTATCAGTCGCCCGCAACCGCTGTTCGCTTCGGCTACCGTCAATGCAACACCACGGGCGAGTGGAACATCTGGACGGCGACGCCGCAGCGGCCGTCTGCACTCTTCTTCGCTCCCGATCCCGGACCCGGCGGGGCGGCGACGATCATGGTGATCAATGCGCCGACAGGGGGCTTCGTAAGTCTCTGGATGGCGCGCTCTGGATCGATCCTGCCCGCAGAGACATTCGTCTCCATCGGGGCGCCGTACCCTGTGGGGCTCGCGGCGAATCTAAACTCGTTTGTGCGCCGGTTACCGGCCATGCCTGTGGATGCAACTGGGCGCGCGCGAGTGGACTACAACCAGGATCCGAGCATTGCGGGAGCGATCCTCTTCCAATGGGTCGTCTTTGACTCTTCGATGCAGCCGGTGGGAACGTCGACGCACGCGTTGAACTGATTCTTCTCCGTTCATGCAGTTTCCTTTGGGGCTCCAGCTCTCGGATAGAGCGCTCGCGATTCGACTTCCAGACCCACACGACTGCGTCGGTTGGACGCTTGTTGGTGGTGGCGTGCGGACGGTCTCTGCGATCACGTGGTCGTTCGGGACGTCAGCCGACCTTACGGTGGACATCGATGCGGAGGATTGGCTACGCACTCGCGTGGCCGCCATGGGCTGCGACCCTGACGCAACCGCGGCCTTTATCACCAGTCGGGACCTGGAACGACACGTCACGAGCACGGTCGAAGCGGACATCGGTGCGGTGACGGCCATCGCGACCGTCGGGCTCAGCAACGCCTTGCGTGCTGGAGACCCCGCGGTCGCGGTGAGCTACGGGCCGGGGACCATCAACGTCGCCGTGATCCTGCCCCGGCCCGCGACCTGCTCTGCGCTCTTGGAGACCCTCGGTCTCGCGCAGGAGGCGAAGACGGCCGTCGTCTTGGGGAGTGGAGTCTTGTCCCTGGTCAGCAGAGAGCCGGCGACCGGTACCGGAACGGACGCGTTGGTGGTCGCCGCGCCCCAGGGTACGCCCGGTGGACAAGAGAGGCCGGTTCAGTTCGCAGGCAAACACACGAGCCTCGGGTCCGCTGTCGGGCGAGCCGTCATGGATGCCGTGGGGCGCGGCGTCGACGCTTGGAATCAGGAGCGAGGGACGGGGCCCCAGCCCGGAGGGGCTGCCCGTGAGGTCTCCGGGCGCGGCCGACTCGTGCTAGTCGGCGGCGGCGTCCGTAGCGGGAAGAGTGCCTTCGCCGAGCGCAGGGCTCTCGCCTTTCCGAGAGCAGAAGGATTCGGCCCGCCGGTCTATGTAGCCACAGCCCAGGCGTTTGACGATGAAATGGGGGACAGGATCCAGAAGCACAGGGATCAGCGCGGCCAAGCCTTTGAGACGATCGAGGAGTCGGTTGAGCTCGTGCAAGCCCTTAAGGCCGTTGCGGAGCGGAACCCTGCTGTGGTGCTAGTGGACTGCCTGACTCTTTGGCTCTCGAACCTACTTTGCCGTGGGATCGACGATGTGGGGATCGAGCTTCATTGCATGGATTTGGTCGACTGTGTTCGAGTTCTACCGGTGCCTATCGTTCTGGTCACCAATGAGGTGGGCCTTGGGCTGGTCCCAGAGACCCCGCTGGGGCGCCGCTTTCGAGATGCAACGGGGCGACTCCACCAGGCACTTTCGTCGGCGAGCGACGAGGTGTACTTCGCGGCGCTCGGCACTGTGCTGCGGATCAAACCAGGGCCGGTCGTGCCCGCTGAGCCGCCCATGTCACACCCGCATCCGGGGAGTACCGAGTGACAGTCGATGGCAGCGCGAGCGTCTTTGCGGCGGCTGTGGTGGTCGACGTCCTCTTCGGCGAGGTCCCTACCCGGGTGCATCCCGTCGTTTGGATGGGGCGTGTGACTCGGTCGCTCGAGGTGCGTATGCCCAGGGAGGGTCTTCGGGCCGTGGTGGCAGGGGGGCTTCTCGTCGCGTTTACGACGGGGATCTTCGTGGCGGGTGCCTATGGGCTCCTGGCCGCTGCAAGTCACAATCCGTGGGTCCACGCGGCCATGACTGCCTTGCTGCTCACGACAACATTCTCTGTTCGATTGCTGCTCCTCGAGGTTGGCAGGTTAGGGAAGCTGCTTGATTCCGGTCGCGTTGACGAGGCTCGAGCCTATCTCCCACGGCTTTGTAGTCGGGACGCGAGCGAGTTGACAGCGGCGGACGTTGGCGCAGCGGGGATCTCCTCGGGCGCAGAGAATGCCGTCGATTCGATCATTGCTCCATGGCTCTGGTGGCTCGCCCTCGGGGTGCCTGGAGCTGTTCTTTACCGGGTGATCAATACCATGGATGCGATGATTGGCTACCGAGGGGAGTACGAGAGACTTGGCAAGGTCGCCGCGCGACTCGACGATCTGGCAGATTGGATCCCGGCCCGTATGACCGCTATTCTGATGTGGTTGATTGGAGGCCGCCTGGGCGCCGGCAGGCCCACTGCTCGGCTCCGTGGACTCGCGGTGACCCTCAGGGACGCGCCCCAGACACCAAGTCCAAACGGCGGGTGGCCGATGGCGATGACGGCAGGGTTGATTGGGGTTCGCCTAGGGAAGCCCGATGTCTACTTGCTGAATCCAGAGGGCGCCGAGGTGACGTCCCATGACTTGGCTCTTGCCGTGCGGCTGATTCGCCGAACGGCTGCGGTTGCGGCGATCCTGGTAGTTGCCTCTCACCTCGCATCCTGTTGATGACTGACGCCATCCATGGAGCGCTGGACGCCACCGAACTCGCTGGTCTCTGCGCCAAGTTTCCGCTGGGCATCGCGGACTTTGCGGTCAACACGAACCCCTACGGGCCGGCGCCGGGGGTGAAGGAAGCGGTTCAGCGCGCGTCGCTTGAGCGCTATCCTGATCAAACGGCCCGTGGCCTCCGTGACCATTGGGCGGAGGCTCTAGGGCTAGATGCGAGCGAGATCGCGTTTGGCAACGGTGGTGCGGATCTGATTTGGGCGGCATGCCGCGCTTACCTCGGGCCGACACGCGCGCTCCTCACGTTGGAGCCCACTTTCTCGGAGGCGGGCGACTGTGCGAATGCCATGGGGGCGCCCCATTTTTCGCTGCCTCTCTTTGGTGAGGGCTTGGACTTTGGTCACCGACCGCTTCCGGTCACGCTCGTGACCGAGACCATGAGGAGGATTCCTTCCCATGTCTCCCTCGTCTATCTCTGCTCGCCAAACAACCCAACGGGGGCCGTTTGGACCGAGCTGGAGATTCAAGCGCTGGAGGAGGCCATCCGGCCTGCGCGTTTGCTGCTGGATCGCTCCTTCGAGACCCTCAGGATGGACCACAACGCCAGCATCAGCAATGAACCCATGTCGGCCAGGGCGCTCTTTGGCATCAAGGCCCGACCAACTCGAATCGAGATCCGCTCGTTTACAAAGGACTTTGCTCTTCCTGGAATCCGCATCGGAGCAGCATTTGGAGCGCGTGATGAGATCGCCCGGTGCCAGCGCCAACTCTGTCCGTGGAGTGTCTCCGCGCCAGCCACAATGGCCGCCTATGCCCTCACGGATGCGGAGACGATGGCGCATCTCCAGGTGAGCCGGGCACGCTGGTGGGTCGATGCGAAGCGGACCTTTGAGGGGTTGGAAGCTCGGGGCTTTCGCTTGGTTCCATCGGTGGTGCCCTTTGCGCTCGTCTCCACGGAACTCGCCTCAGCGGCGCGCACTTCGCTGCTGGAGCACGGGGTTCACGTAAGGGACTGCGCATCCTTTGGTCTGCCCTCGTTCATCCGCCTTGCGGGAAGGCCTGAGGAGGATCGTGAACGTCTCTTTGAAGCCTTATCTTCGGTCTTCCTCTAGCCTTCAAGGCATCTCATGCGAACTCTGATGATCCAGGGCACGGCGTCTAACGCCGGCAAATCCGTTGTGACGGCCGGTCTGTGCCGCTTGGCTCGTCGGCGCGGGCTCCGTGTCAGCCCATTCAAGAGCCAGAACATGTCCTTGAATGCGGCGGTGACCTCGGCGGGACTCGAGATTGGTCGGGCTCAAGCCCTTCAGGCCTTTGCCGCGGGTTTGGAGCCCACGGTATCGATGAATCCAATCCTGCTTAAGCCGGAGGGGGAGATGCGGTCGCAGATCGTGCTGCGGGGAAAGGCGATTGCGCGGGCGGATTTTCACGGCTACGCCGAGTACCGCCAACAGTGCATTGCTGCCATCGATCAGTCGCTTGCGGAGTTAGCGGAGACCTCGGACCTTGTGATCGCCGAGGGCGCTGGTTCGCCGGCAGAGATCAACTTGATGGAGCGCGACATCGCCAACATGTTCGTCGCCCGCCGAACCGACGCGGAGGTTCTACTCGTAGGTGACATCGATCGCGGTGGTGTCTTCGCCTCACTGGTCGGGACCATGGCTCTTCTGCCACCGGAGGACCGAGAGCGGGTGCGTGGATTCCTCATCAATCGATTCCGCGGTGATGTGTCGCTCCTATTGCCCGGTCTCGAGATGCTCCATGAACGCACCGGAGTGGTGACGCAAGGCGTCGTGCCGTTCCTGGAGGATCTCGGTCTTCCCGAGGAGGACGGTCAGTCGATCCAGGTCGACAACCGAGGCTTTGCAGCGGGCAGCGACCGAACCGGTGTGGCCGTCGTGAGGTTCCCGCGAATCTCCAATCACGACGACTTCCTGCCCCTGGAAGGAGATGACCGCGTCGATCTCCGTTATGTGGACCACCCCCGGGGCCTGGCTGGCGCGCGCCTCGTGATCCTGCCCGGAACCAAGGCGACGCGCAGCGACCTGGCTTGGCTACGGGCCCGCGGATTCCCGTTGGCGCTCGATCTGCATCTAGCTCAGGGCGACCGAGTACTTGGGATCTGTGGTGGCTACCAGATGCTGGGGCACTCGATTGACGATCCTGGTGGGACGGAGAGTGCACCCGGGCGGTCCACTGGGTTGGGGCTCCTCCCGGTCAGCACCACATTCGGGGGGGAGAAGACGGTGAGGCGTGTGCACCTAGTGCAGGACGACGCCGGAAGTTGGCTTCTCCCGGCAAGCGCGGGGGGCACCATCGAAGGCTACGAGATTCATTGCGGACAGGTCGATGTGGCCCCGTCCGCTGGGCCCTTCCTCCGGCACATCGCATCCAGTGAGCCAGAGGGAGTCGTGGTTGGCGCCGTGGCAGGTACGCTCGTTCACGGTCTCTTCGAGAACGACGGTGTCCTAGCGGCGTTACTCGGTCCATCGTTGCGTGGGAGCACATGGCGGGAGCGACTCGATGGCGCCATGGACCGGCTAGCGAACACCTTAGAGGAGCATGTGGCGTCGGATGCACTGGATCGGTGGTTCGCCCAGTCATGAGGTCGGAGTGGAGTGATCGTCCCATGCGCGGGCCTCGCAGTTTGCCCCTGTTCGCCCGAGGCGCCAGTCAGTCCAGGTCGATCGCAATTCGATACCGCGGCTAGCGTCCAGCATCAGTCCTTCCCCGCACACAGAAGTGACTGAAGAGGCAGTGCAGCTTGGTTTTGATGTGCCGTACGTGGTCACCCATGGCCGCGGTACCAAGGGTCGCGGCAACAAGTGCGACTCGGGATGCGATCGCGATTCGGTTCCTTCGGGATGGGCTACCCAGAATCGCGCCGATTGTGGACAGTCACCCCATGCCAGCAAGCCCCTCCCGCCGCGACCTTCTTCGATTTGGTGCCGGCACGGTGCTTGGCCTACCTCCGCTGCTCTCCCTCGGCCCGAGCGCGTTCGGCGCGCCGGCGGGCGGCAAGGGTTTCGGGCGTGCAAAGAGCGTCATCCTCGTCTTCCTCCAGGGTGGGCCGAGCCACCTGGACCTCTTCGACCCGAAGGACGATGTTCCCGACGATGTACGGAGCTCGTTCAAGACCATCTCGAGCAAGGTGGCGGGCATGGAGGTCACCGAGCTGCTCCCGCGGCTCGCGCAGGTGACGGACAAGCTCACCTTTGTGCGCTCGATGAGCTACACGCCGGTGGGGCTCTTCAACCACACGGCGGCGCACTACCAAATGCTGACGGGGTACACGGCGGACAAGGTCAGCCCGTCGGGTCAGCTCGAACCGCCCTCTCCGAAGGACTTCCCCAACTTCGGCTGCAACATCGCGCGCCTGAAGCCGCCCACCGTGGCGACGCTGCCGTACGTGACGATGCCGCGACCTGTACAGGAGCTGTCTCTTATACACATCTGACGCTGCCGACGATATGCAGTGTGTA
>CAJXRJ010000049.1 GCA_913058555.1 uncultured bacterium | reverse complement strand
CAGCGAGCCTCGGCGTTGAGCCCGTGGGACTCATGCTGCTGCAACGCGGGGCCGACGCGAAGGTGCGAGGACTCTTCGGCGCCACCGCGTTGCACTGGGCCGCGATGATGGGCTTAGACCGGCTCACGCTCGCTCTGATCGAAGCTGGTTCCGACGTGCACCTGTCGGACAACAAGTACAAATGCACGCCGCTCCAATGGGCTCAGCATGCTTGGACCGAAGGCACCAACGGGCACCGGGAAGGCATACCGCGGGCGGCCGCGGCCTTGATCGCAGCGGGCGCGCAGGTTCCCCCTGACCTGGCGCCAGAGCTGAATGCTCCGATCAAGTGAGACGGGCGAGCGGGGCCTTCTAGGTTTCGAAGTCCCGACCCTTGGGGCAAGATAGGCGGCCATGCGCGGGGTTCTGCCTCGCTCTTGCCCCATGAAAAAGCAATCCGCCCTGCTCCTCGCCGCGCTCGTCGTCATCGTCGGTGGCGCGGCGTTTTTCCTCCGCTCGGGCGATGACACCGCCAATCCGCTGACCGACGGTCCCACCGTGGCGGGACCGGATGCGCCCCAGACCGAGCCGGCGGCCCTGGCTCCAGTGGACGCGGGCCACAGAAAGGAGGATCGCATTGCCGCCCAGGCGACGGCAGTCACTGCCCCCGCTGATAGCACTGCGGCCGACGGTGCCCATCCATGGCAGGGTCAGTTTGCCGGCGTCACCGGGCGCCTTGTTGAACCAGACGGCACGCCCGCTGGCGGGCTGACCGTTGAACTCATAGAGGCAGACGGGAACATGTTCAGCGAGTCGGTCCACCACTCGCTCGCGATCGAGAGCTTGATCGTCGGAAAGGGCACGAGCAACGCGGAAGGCGTTTTCCGAATCGAGGGTGCCCGCGGCGAAGGATTCCACGGGCTCACGATCGATCCAGGCGGCGGGCGAAGCTCTCTTCGCCTCGTCGAGCAGTCCCTCACCTTCGGGAAGATCACCGACATCGGGGACGTCGTCCTCGACGAGTACGGCGTGGCTTTCGGCACAGTGATCGACGATGACGGCGAGCCCGTGGCTGGCGCCCGGGTTCGCTTGGCCCCCGTGCCGGAGGTCCTCGCCCAGGTGGGGATCCTCGACATTCGTGAAGGCTCCATGTTCGCCTTCGGAGACGAGCGCATCGAAGTCTTGGACGCGCGACGTAAGTTCCTGGCCATCATGGATCGCCTTCCCGCCGCTACGGGCATGACGGACGCGGACGGGGCCTTCCGCATCGAAGGCGTCCCCATGGGCACGATCAGCGGAGGCGTGGACCGCAAAGGACACGTGTGCTCCACGATCGCGACGTTTGAGATGACGGGCGAGGATCACGACGTGGGCGAAGTGGAGCTCCTCTTCGGGCGCACAGCCACAGGCAAGGTGGTCGATGCCGCCGGCAAGGCGGTGGCCGGGATTGAAGTGAGGGCGGGCACGCTTCACCCGATGTTCCAGTTCGGGCTCCTGCAAGAGGGCGTCGTCACGGACGAATCGGGGAGATTCGCGATCGGCACGATTCCCGAGGAGGGCCCGATCATCGGCGCCGCGCGGCGCTGGGACGGGGACCCTTGGACCGTGGCCCGCGCCGTGGGCTCCAGCGAGGACGTCACGATTCAACTTGAGATGGCGGCGCCCCTCAAGATTCACCTAGCCCTCGAAGATGGCACGCCCGTGGGCGGCGGTCGATTCCGGCTCGAGCGTGTCGACGGCAGTGGCGATGTGTTCCGCACGGCAGAAGAGGTCATGCCCATGATGAAGCGCCCGCCTGTGCGCAACGCGTCGGCGGAACCGACCCCTGGGCAGTACGAGATCGCCGGCGTATCGATGGGCAACTGGATCATCGAGGCCCAGGTGGAAGGAATGGCCCCCACCGTGATGGAGGTCATTCACACGGCCGAGAGTTCGCCGGTGGCGCTGACCATGACCGGCGGAAAGACGCTGAACCTCACGGTCATCGACTCGGTCACCCGCGAGCCCCTCGGGGCCGCCCATGCATCGCTCGTCATCCCGGGCTCAGCCCTTCCCGTCGCGGTCGCCTCTGGGTGGAGCAATGATGAGGGCCAGATACGGCTGGGGCCGGTCGCAAGCGACCTAGGTCAAACGAGCACCGCCCGGAGCGTGCGGCTAGGCAAGCCCGGCATCGTCGTGGAGCGGCCGGGATACGCCCAGAATCATCTGATCCTCGAGAGCATCGACAATCCTGGCCCCGGAGCCCTCGATCATGTCATCGAGATGCAGCCGGGGGGCTCGATCGTCGGACGCGTGACCTGGGGCGGGGCAGCGCCCGAGGACAGGTACATGATCGGACTTGATCTGCGGGACTCGGAGCTTCCCGATATCTACGCACCGCGCCTCGCGGTCACCGACGCAGAGGGGCGCTTCCGCATCGATGGTCTCATCGCAGGGACCTACTCGGGGGAGGTCATGGAGCGTTTCCTCGGCGGCAGCCCCCTGGGGTTGTTCGAACTCGAACACGAGCCCGAGAGATTCGCCAGGGAAACGGTCACCGTGACCGCCGGGGCAGTGACCGTCTGGGACCTAACTCTTCTGCCCGACGGCGGCGTGCCCAAGGGCTGGTACGAAGGGCGCGTGCTCATCGACGGTGCCCCGCCGATTGGGGGCATGGTCCACATCTCACAGAACCAGGAGAAATTCGAGGTACCCCTCGATGGCACCGGGAGCTTCCGATCCCCTGACCTCGATGCCCAAGGCTTCCAGAAGGTCAAGATCACGATCCAAGGCACGGATGAAAACGGCGACCCTGAGGAAGAGCAGATCTACAACGCCTGGGACCGCGTGCCCGCGGGTGCAGCGAAGGAGATATTCCTCGAGTTCCGCAATACGCCGCTGCGCGTAACGGTCCTGAACGCGGCGACCGGCGAGCCGGTCGAAGGTGCGACGGTCACCCATATCCAGTCCCGCAACTACTCCAAGTCCCGCCCGACAGATGAGAATGGCCTTGTCACCGTACGCCTGCGCATGGGTGCGGAGTCAGAGGATGCCAAGCTCAGCGCCAAGGCGAAGGGGTTCGTTGAAACGACGGAGGCCCTACCGACCACCAATCTTGCCGCGGGATTCACCATCCACATCCAACCGGCGGTGCCATGCAGCGGGAGAGTGGTCCTTCCATCGCGGAACGACAATGACTACCTCATCTTCACGCCAGAGGAGAGCGACGACTTTGAGTCGACCGCCTGGTGCGAGATCGAGGAGGACGGCAGCTTCTCCACGGAGAAGCTGCGGGTGGGCACTTACAAGGCGAGGCTCATGTCCATGGACCGCAACGGCAAGTACTTGACCATCATCCTTGGCCCCAACGGTGATGACGGACTCGTGCTCGACTTCACCAGTCTCTAGGGACACGCAGGAAGGGTTGCCGCCCGGCCAACTCCCGTGGCCAGAAAGCAGAAGGCCCGCGGGATCAACGATCCCGCGGGCCTTCTGCTTCGGCTTGCTACGCGCCGTGCCACCGTGGACAAGGCGGCGCGGACGCTCGATCAGGTGCGCTCCGTGACCTCGAGGAGGTGGAACCCGAACTGGGTCTTCACCGGGCCGTGCACAACGCCGACGTCCTCGTTGAAGACGACGGTGTCGAACTCCTTGACCATCTGGCCGGGGCCGAAGCTGCCGAGCTCGCCGCCCTTCTGGCCGGACGGGCAGGTGGAGTGCTCCTTCGCGAGATCGGCGAAGGCGGCGCCGCCTTCAATCTGAGCCTTCAGCTCGAGGCACTTCTCTTCGGTCGGAACAAGGATGTGGCGGGCGCTGGCTTTGGCCATGGTGGATTCTGGGTCAGGGGTGCTGGAAGCGGGTTTTTGGGCCGACATCTTACCGGGCGGCGTAGGGGTTCGCTGTGGGCATCTTGGCACCAACTTCCTTACGCCACAGGGAGAGCTGCGAGGACATCGAGGCCGCGATCTCGGGATGCTGAGCCGAGCACTCCCGGGTCTCGCCGATGTCCTCAGCCAGGTGGTAGAGCTCTCCGGTGGAGATTCCGGAGGGATCAAAGCGCTCCACCCACTTCCAGCCTGCCTCGACCATGGCGCCCCCAGGGAAGCCGCCCTGGTTGCCGTAGTGGGGATAGTGCCAGTAGAGCGGGCGGGACGGCAGGGGCTCCTTGCCCTGGAGCATCGGCATGAGGTTGGCGCCGTCCAGGGTGATATCCCCGTCAAGGGCCGCGCCCGTGGCCGCCGCCACGGTCGGCAGGAGGTCCACCGACTGCACCGGATCGTCGCGGGTGACGCCCGCGGGAATCACGCCCGGCCAACGCACGGCGCATGGCTCGCGCACGCCGCCTTCATAGAGCCACCCCTTCCCGCCGCGCAGGGGCATGTTGCTCGTGGGGCTGCCCTCGCTCGTCGAGAGGCCGCCGTTGTCGGAGTAGAAGACCACCAGCGTGTCCTTCGCCTGGTCCGTCTCGTCGAGGGTCTTGAGCACTTCCCCAACGGCCTCGTCCATGGCCGCCACCATCGCAGCGTAGACCGCGTGTTCTTGAACGAGCCGCACGCGCCGCTCCCCGATCGTGCCCCATTCATTCTGAAGGCCCAGCTCGTCGCGCTTCGCCTTGTAGCGCTCCACGAGATCGGGCCGGCCCATGAGGGGCGTGTGCACCGAGTAGAAGCTCAGGTAGCAGAGCCAAGGATCTTCGGAGTCCGCCTTGATGAAGCCGCTCGCCTCTTCCGCGAGCCGCGCGGGTAAGTGGTCGCCTTCCTTGGACTCGAGGTTTGGCATGCCAAACGGATGGAAGTAGCGGCCCGGCCCGTAGGGCCCACCGCGGTGGTGCCCCGCGACGTTGATATCGAAGCCCTGGGTTTCTGGCTCGAAGCCCTCGCCGCCGAGATGCCACTTGCCCGCGAAGAACGTGCGGTAGCCCTCACCCTTCAGCACCTCAGCCACCGTCACTTCCTCGTGAACGAGCTGAGCCACGTAGGGCGCCCCCACCAGAGGGTTCTTCGCAAAGCGGTTCTTCTTGCCCTGCTTGCCCGCCGCCAAGACACCTTGCGGTTGCGGCGCCCCAAACCAATCGGTCGTGTCGATCCGCGCGGGGTGGCGCCCCGTCATGAGGCTCGCACGCGTTGGACTGCAAACGGGGCAGGCCGCGTACGCGGACGTGAGCACCGTCCCCTCCGCCGCCAGCCGATCCAGATTAGGCGTGTCGTAGAACGTGTCTGGGTTGTTGAAACCCACGTCCATCCAACCGAGGTCGTCCGCCAGGATCACGAGCACGTTGGGGCGCGGGCGTTCAGCCTGATGGACACTCGCCGCGCCCACTGATGATGAATCGCTGGGAGCATCACCACCAGAAGGCGCCGAGGTGCAACCGGGAACGAACGCGGAAGTGAAGAGTACGAGAAGGCCTGCGTGGGGAATGGAGCGCATAGCCCCAGAGCCTACCCATTTCATTCCCGCGTACCATGGATGAGGCCTCACCCAGAGCCGCATTCATGATCATTCAGTGCCCAGCCCCTTTCGCCTGGCGTTCCTCGCTTGCGGCAGCGCTCTCGCTCCTCTTGCTGAGCGCGCTCACGGGCTGCAACAGGGACGAGATCGACGCGGTCCCGCAATCCGCCCCACCACCTACGGGTGACGCGTCCGCAACCCAGGGGACGCGCTCGGCACCAGACCTTGTGGACGTGCACAGCGCGGCAGAGGCCGTCCGAGAACAGAAGCGCCCGGAACACTTGGTTCCAGAGGCTGATGTGGCCGCGCAGCAAGGGACATTGACCATCCGGGTGCAAGCAGGTCCCCTTGTCCCGGCTGGAGAACGTGTCTCCGTGTATCTGGTCGACCGAGAGCACAGCGACTTGGAGACGTTCCTGAGTGCACGACGGGCCGCCCCAACGGACGCTTGGGACCCGATTCAGCGATTCGGGAATCGGCTCTCCGAGCCGGCCTACTTGATCCACGGCGAATTGACTCTCGAGGCTCCAATGCCAGCAAGACGTTCCTACGTGTTCGCCCGTGCCGGAGACCTCTACGGCATGGCCTGGGTGAAAGGCCCTGAAGACGGGCCAGCCGTAGTCACGCTTGACAAGCACGCCTTGGACGCTGAGCGCGTGCGCGTGTTCCGTCAGTCCGGGAAGCCCGCCGCAGGAATCAAGATCCGGGGTAGCTATGTGGCAGAGGGCGATTGGCGGCCAGCAGTGAACTTCGACACATCATTCACTTCTGGTGTCGATGGAGTCGCGGTTGCCTATCGGTCCGCCGGCGAAAACACCTTCGTCGCCCAGATCCTGGGGGGCGACGCAGTGGCTGGGACGCAAGACGACGAAGGCTGGCGGATCGACTTGCCTGCAATGGGCACGGTGCGCTTCAACTTTCCCCAGGGCGCGAAGGACGCAACCGTTCATATCCGCGGCAAGAGTCGCTGGCAGAACCGGTTCAAGTCCAAGAGCGTGGGGAGCGGCGGCGCCGAGTTCCAAGGAGTCGTCGCAGGTGCCGAGTTGACCTTTGAGGCCTCAGTCGATGGAGCCACGGCGCATGGAGACGTGCCCCCCATAACGGTGGACGACGAGACGATCGAGGTACGACCGGAGCTCAAAGCACTTCGCCGCATTGCGGTGCAGCTAATGAGGGATGGAGTCCCGATTCCTGAGGGCACGAAGGTCGTGATCACCGTCACGAGCCATCTCCCCCAGCAACATGGATCAACGAAGTCCATCTGGCTAAAGGCAGAGGACACCGATGCTAGAGGTCGGTCGACGGCGTTGTTCGACGATGCCATCGTTGATCTCTCCGAGGTTTTTCAGTGCGAGGTTCTGGCCTTGCCGAAGCGCAAGAGCAAGCAGCCGCCAACCATTGGTTTTCCGGCAATCCCCGTGGGTGACCCCGACGCGCTTTTGCTCGACTGCGGAGTGCTCGAGATGTCCCCGTTGCCTTTACTTGCTTCGGGTGTCGTGCTCGATTCCAAGGGCGGGCCAATCGAAGGCGCACGCGTTTCAGTTCGACTCGAAGAGGCCGAGAAGAACGACTTCCTACTCGGTAGGGGCGGGGGATTTGGCGGCGATCCTCGGGGCCCGGCCCAAGCAGCTCGCGCGACGGCTCGAACCGACGCGGAAGGAGGATTCGAGCTTCGCGGCGTCGATGACGCGACGGAGGACGGGTACTACATCCTCTTCGTCCGCGTGGAGGCTCGGGGGTACACCAGGAAAGCTGACGTCGCGTTCTCCCCCGGTGCGACGGACCTGATCGTTCGTCTCTCCGCCAGCGGCCAAATGCGCATTGATCCAGGTCCAGTTGCCCCTGGCATCGCGAGGACAATCGTCGGGACTCTGACCCATGACTCCACCGGCAAGTCGCGCAGGGTCGCGTTATCACGGGCAAAGACGGTTAAGAACGTCCCCGCCGGAGAACACACGCTCGATGTCAGCATCGGGCAGATCCAGATTCTGTCCATCGAGAACCTCGAAGTGCCCGAGGGCGGACTGTGCTCAGATCCGAGGCTGCACCTGAATCTCGAGGTGCGGCTCGCACAGCGGCGGATACGCATTGACCCTGCGGGGTCCACCGTAGCAACGGTGTTCATGTCTCCGCAGGGGCAAGAAGATTGGGAGCCCGTCCAGGTCAAGAGCTCCGAAGGCTGGATCGAATTCGCGTGTCCGCGGGATCGCATCCTGAGGCAGTTCGTGTCCGTCCCAGGGCGGATTCCCGCCGAGGTGACGGGCCTCCCCAATGGGTCCGTGGTCCGTCTGGAGCGACTCCAGAAGGTCACGGTTCGATTCGAAGGGGCGCCGCCGCCCGAATCGGGTTGCTGGGTATCTCTGACCGCCCTCGGCCCCCACCGCGACACCCCAGGCTTGAGCGAGGCGGGCTCCGACCCCGTCGATGGCGGGACGGCCACCGTGTTCGTCCCGGGGCCAGGGGAGTACGAGTGCCGCATCGTCGCAGTCGAAAGGTCGGACAGCCGCTCATGGGACACCGCGACGATCTCGGTCAATGGCCCCACGGCCATCCTGCGAGCGGACCACGAAGAGAAGCGCTGAAACGCGATCTCGGCGATTCCCACGAAGAGCGGGAACTGGGGTACGCTGCGCTGCGTAGGGGTTTTGTCCCTCCCCTCCCTGCTCTCTCCCGTCAAACGGCGTCCTCATGCGATACCTGGCTCCTGCTGCCCTGGCACTTTCCGTTTCCTTCACGCCGGCGCTAGGAGGACCCCAGCAGAGCTTCACGAACTGGGAGACTCCGCACGTCTCGCCGATCCAGCTGAGCGACTCGGGCGAGCGGCTCTTTGTCTGCAACACGGCGGACGGACGGCTCGAGGTGCTCGACGTCACGGGGCCGTCGCCGGTGGCGCTCTTCGACGTGCCCGTCGGGATCGACCCCGTCTCGGTGAGGCAGCGCACGGCGAACGAGGTTTGGGTCGTCAACTCGATCTCCGACTCGATCAGCGTGGTCGATTTGTCGCGGCGCCTGGTGATCCGCACGATCGACACCGACGACGAGCCCGCCGACGTCGTCTTTGCGGGCACACCAGAGCGCGCGTTTGTTTCGTGCTCCCAGCCCAACACGGTGCTCGTGATCGACCCCGCGGCGCCGACGGCGACGCCCGTGCGACTTCAGATCGAGGGCGAAGAGCCCCGCGCCATGCAGCGCAGCGCCGACGGCTCGAAGGTGTACGTGGCGATCTTCGAGTCGGGCAACGGCAGCACGATCCTGGGCGGCGGCCTGGATCAGTCGATCCCGTTCCTCAATAACGTCGTGTCCGACCCCGCCGGCCCCTACGGCGGGCAGAACCCACCACCTAACGACGGCACCGGGTTCGAGCCGGCCATGACGCCGGGTAACCCGACGCCGCCACCCGTGGGCCTCATCGTCAAGAAGGACAGCCAGAACCGCTGGATGGACGACAACGGAGGCAACTGGACCGAGCTCGTGAGCGGTCCCCAGGCCCAGCGCTCGAACCGTCCCATGGGCTGGGATGTGCTCGACAACGATGTCGCGATCATCGATACGCAGACCCTCGGTGTCACTTATGCAGAGCGACTGATGAACATCAACATGGCCCTCGCCGTGCACCCGATCTCGGGTGCGGTGACGGTCGTCGGCACCGACGCGACCAACGAGATTCGCTTCGAGCCGAACCTCAACGGCGTGTTCTTGCGGGTGCAAATGGCGAGCGTTCCGGCGGGCGCTGGTCCCAACGTCGTGAGGGACATGAACCCGCACCTGGACTACCAGACGCGCAATGTGCCCCAGGCCACGCGCGACCTTTCCATTGGCGACCCGCGCGGCATCGCATGGACGTCCGACGGCGCCCGGGCCTACGTCACTGGCATGGGCTCGAACAACGTCGCCGTGTTCAACGGCTCTGGCGCCCGCGTGGGAGCTCCCATCGAAGTGGGCGAAGGGCCCACAGGCATCGTGATCGACGACGCCTCGAACCGCGCCTTCACCGTCAACAAATTCGACGGATCCATCTCCACCATCGACCTCGTCAATGGTGTCGAGCTGACGCGTACGGCCTTCCACGACCCGTCCCCCGAAGCCCTCAAGATCGGACGCCGGCACCTGTATGACACCCACGGGACCTCCGGCCTCGGGCACGTGTCCTGCGGATCGTGCCACGTGGACTCACGCAACGACCGCTTGGCTTGGGACCTCGGTGATCCCGCCGGCCTGCTCAAGAGCGACGACGACCAAAACCTCGGCATGGGCTTCCCGGGCCTGACGAACGGCTTCGAAGATTGGCATCCGATGAAGGGTCCGATGACGACCCAGACGCTCCAGGACATCATCGGACACGAGCCCATGCACTGGCGCGGCGACAAGGACAACCTCGGTGAGTTCTCCCCCGCCTTCACCGGCCTCCAAGCCGATGACGCCGAGCCCAGCACGCTGGAGATGCAGGAGTTCAAGGAGTTCCTGCGGACGATCTACTACCCGCCGAACCCCTTCCGGAACTTCGACAACAGCCTGCCTACGAACCTGCCCCTCCCCGGGCACTTCAGCGCCGGCCGCTTCAGCCCGGCGGGCACACAGCTCCCGAACGGCAACGCGGCAGCGGCCCTCACCCGGTACATCCCGCCGGTGACCCTCGACGGCCCGTTCGCGTGCGCCACGTGCCATACGCTCCCGACGGGCATGGGCCCGAACTACCGGCTCCAGGGCAACCAGTACGTTCTGTTCCCCGAGGGACCGGACGGCGAGAAGCACCACGGCCTCGTCACGGTCGACGGCTCCACCAACAAGAACATCAAGATCGCCCAGCTCCGCAACCTCTACGAGAAGGTCGGGATGGACATCACCCACGGGACGTCTCGCAACGGTTTCGGCTTCCTGCACGACGGCAGCATCCCGTCCCTGTCGCACTTCCTGTCCGCGAACGCGTTCGAGTTCCAAGGGGACGGCGCCCTCGCGAACATGATTGCGTTCATGCTGGCGTTCTCCGGCTCGGACCTTCCCAACGGCAGCACGAGTATCGCCCTGTTCCCCCCGGGCACGGCGAGCCAGGACACCCACGCGGGCGTGGGCACGCAGGTCACGATCACGGACTTCGCGAACGCATCCCAAGCCGTCATCGATCAGGTCAACGCCATGGTCGCCGAGGCGGACCTCTTCCGGGTGGGGCTCGTGGCCCGGGGATCGTTTGCGGGCTTGAACCGCGGCGCCTCTTACCTCGGATCCGGCGCTTTCCAAACGGATAGGGCTGCGCAGAGCATCGACTTCGCGGGCCTGATGGCCCTCGCCACGGCGCAGGAGCCCGTGACCCTGACCGTCGTACCGAGCGGTTCGGAGACGCGCCTCGGCATCGATCGCGACCTTGACGGCCGCCTCGACCGCGATGAGATCGACGCCGGCAGCGACCCCGCCGACCCCAGCAGCGTGCCCGACCTCGGGTCCAGCTACTGTGGTCCTGCGGTTCCCAACTCCACGGGATCCGAAGGCCAGCTCGGAGCCGTCGGCAGCCGCCTCGCGGGGGCGAACGACGTGCGCCTGGTGGGCTCAGCCCTGCCCCCCAACGTGTTCGGCTTGATCCTCGCATCGAAGACCCAGGGCTTTGTGGTATCGCCCGTGGGCGGAAACCTCTGCCTTGGCGGCGACATTGGTCGCTTCAACGGGATCATCCAAGGCACTGGCCAAGGCGGGCGCTTCGACGCACGGATCAACCTGACCAACATCCCGACGAACCCGCCCCAGGCCGTCCTCCCCGGTGACAACTGGAACTTCCAGTTCTGGCACCGTGACGTCGTCGGCGGCGCCGCCACGGCCAACTTCACCCTGGGCCTCTCGATCGATTTCGAATAGCCGGCGGCAGCACCCGGAAAGTCCGGACCTGGTTCCCAGTTTCCGGGTGCTGCCCGCGTAATCTCTCCCCCATGGAGGGCAAGCGCTTAGGTCACTACGAGCTACGGAAGCTCCTCGGGAAGGGGGGCATGGGTGAGGTGTGGCAGGCTCGGGATCACAAACTCGAGCGGGACGTCGCCCTCAAATTCCTGCACCCGGGCCTGGGGCTCGACGAAGAAGCTGAAGAACGGCTCCTGCGCGAGGCCCGAGCCGCCTCCGCCCTGGACCACCCGGGCATCCTCACGATCCACGCCATCGAGCGTGAAGAGGGCCGCACCTTCATCGTGATGGAGCGGCTCCTCGGACAGACGATCGCCGAGGGATCCGCGGGGCTGGAAGCCGACGCCGCCGCGGCGCGCATCGAACAGGCCGCGGACGCTTTGGCCGCCGCCCACGCCCGCGGGATCATTCACCGCGATATCAAGCCCACGAACCTCTTTGTCGACGGGCGCGGGCGCGTGGTGATCATGGACTTTGGCCTCGCCCGGGTCATCAACGCGCCAGAGCTGACGCGCTCAGGCACCACCCTGGGCACCCTCGGCTACATGGCCCCTGAGCAGCTGAAGGGCCAGGAAGCGACGGCTTCCTCCGATGTGTTTGGGCTCGGCGCGGTGCTGTACGAGTTGCTCGCTGGGGAGCCGGCGTTCGATCGAGGCCAAGGGCCCGGCGGCGTGATCCATAGCATCCTTGAAGATGAGCCCGCTCCCCTCGAGGGCGTCGCGCCTGAACTGCGCGAGGTCATCGACAAGGCCCTCTCCAAGACGGCGGCGCAGCGGTACGCGAACGCGGGCGAGCTGCGGGACGCGATTCGCTCCGCGCGCATTGCCATGGTCCGGGGGCAGGGCCCCGGTGAGAGCCTGGCGGAGCGAAGCCCATGGTTCAAATACCCGATGGTCATCCCCCTGGTTTTCGCCGTGCTGAGCTTCGCGCTCTGGAAGTTCGACAGGCCAGGCAAACGACCCGGGGACGCGGGCGAAGAAGAAGCTCGCTCCGCTTGGCGCCAGCGCGACGTGGGCATCCTCTCCATGCGTGTTGAGGACCCACAGCTCGCGCCGGACGGGAAGTCCCTCGTCTTCATCGAGCGCAGCTCTGGCCTGCCCCAGGCCTACATCACCACCCTGAGGGACCCATCCCCCCGGCCCCTCACCGACGCCTCCACCTTCCCCGGCGGCGCCACCTCTCCCGCGTGGGCCCCGGACGGCGCCTCGATCCTGGTGGAGTCCGCCGCTGGCAAGGACCCGCGCGGCGCCATGCCGATCTTCTCGGTTCCGATCCTCGGGGGCGAACCGCGGCTCGTCATCGAACTCGGCGAGAACCCAAGCTACGGCGGCGACGGGATCATCCTTTATGAACGCTCCGGCTCCATCTGGACCCACGACCTATCGAGCAGCGAATCCACGCGGGTCCTCTCTGCGGCGGAAACCGGCTCTGTGGGGTTCGGGGTGCACCCGACCATGGACCCAAGCGGTGAGCACATCGCCTTCGTCCGTAGCCAGCTCGGCCCGCTCGGCGTGATCGAGTTGCTCGACAGGGCCACCGGCGCCCGCCGCGTCCTTGTGGAGGACCGCGCGACCCACACGGGCCTGACCTTTACACCCGACGGCGCCAAGCTCCTGTTCTCCTCAGACATCAGCGGCTCCGCAAACCTCTGGAGCGTCGACGTGGAATCGGGCAGCCAAACGCGCCTCACGTCCGGCACAGGCGATGACATCTCTCCGTCCATGGCGGCCGGCAGGATCCTCTACCAGAACCGTCGCGACGACTACGAACTCGTGCGGTTCGACCCCGCTACGAACGCTGAAGAGGTCCTCTTCCGTGCCCGCAGCCCCATTTTCGGGGCGCGCCTCTCTCCGTCCGGCGAAGACCTGCTCTTCTCGGCCCAAATCGGCGCCTCCGCGGAAGCCTGCGTCCTGCGCCCGGGGGACCGCGCGCCCAAACGCATCACCCAGGGCACCGGCGCGCTGTACCTCTTCCCGCGCTGGCTCGATGGGTCGTCGATCATGTGCTACCGCGACAGCAACGACGGCTCCGATCTCATTCGGGTCAACACGGTCACCGGCGCGGAAACCGTCCTTGTCGAAGGATGGTCCATGCAGAGCCACCCCTATGCCGAACCCTCCCCAGACGGCTCGCGAATCGCGGTCTTTCGTACGCCGCCAAACCCGGTCACGCTGATCTTCGAAACCGACGCCGGCCCAGGCGGCGCCCTCGAGTACCCGTGCTTCCTGGCACGGTGGTCCCCGGATGGCGAGTCCCTGACGGCACAGTCTTTCCGCGGGGAAATCCTCACCGCCCCGTCGAGCGGACCGTGGCAGCCCCAGGCCATCGGCATGGGCCAAACACCGACGTTCTCCCCCAAGGATGGCTCCGTGGTGTACGCGGACGCGGGTGCCACCGGGAAGACCAAGCTGACGCGCTCCGCGCTCGGCCCGGGGGAGCCGGAGGTGCTCGGGGAGATCGAGTACACCCTGCCGGAGACGACGAGCTTTGACATCGACGCCCAAGGCCGAGTCATCTACGTGCGCTTCGTGCCTCGCACGAGCGAAGCGTGGCTCCTGGAACCCGCCGCCCAATAGGCACCCACGACACCGGCGGCCGCTTCCCGAGGGAAACGGCCGCCGGTGCGCAGCTGGACGTTAGAGAATCCGTCGATCAGTGGTCGTGGCCGCCGGGCCCGTGCACATGACCGTGCTTGGTTTCCTCGTCGGTGGCGGCGCGGATGCCCACCACTTCGATGGAGAAGTTCAGGTTCTGGCCGGCGAGCGGGTGGTTGAAGTCGACGGTGATGGTGTCTCCTTCCACGGCCATGATCGTGCCCATGATCGGCTGCCCGCCCTCGTCCTGAGCTTGGAATTGGATGCCTGCGTTGAGCTGCGCCTCCGGCGGGAACATGCCCCGCGGAACTTGCTGGACAGCCTCCTCGTGGCGCACTCCGTAGCCTTCTTCGGGCGTCACCTTGACGTCAAAGGAGTCCCCGACGCCCTTGCCGTCCATGGCGGACTCGAGGCCAGCCACGATGTTCTTGGCGCCGTGCAGGTACGCGAGCGGGTCAGATCCTTCCGAGCTATCCACAACCTGGCCGTCATCTAAGGCGAGCTTGTAATGCATCGTTACGACCCTTCCGGCCGCGATGTTCGTATCGGTCATGGCCCTAAGTTAGGAAATCTGCGGCCGCGGGGCGCGCCACGTTGGCAGTTTTGACCCGCCGATTCGCCCGAACCGGCCTACTTCGTGGGCAACGGATCCATTCCGCCCAGGAATGCCTCGGCCCGCGCCATCGCACCACGCTCTTCAAAAGCGGCCTTGCCGTCGGGCAATGGGAAATCCCAGCCCGGAGGTAGGTGCTCATGCACGCGCCCTGAGAGTCCGAGTCCCGGCTGAATGGCGGCTCGCCAGAGGGCGGGATTCCTGCCCGCCGCACCGGGGGGAACGAAGCCGAGCCGGCGCGCGATGCCGCCCGCCAGCGCGTCCAGCTCCGCCCCGCGGGCCCCGGGCATCGTGGACTCCGCGAAGACCCGCGAGATCACGTAGGCCTTCGTCAAGTCCGGCCGTGGCATCGCCAGCTGGTCGAGAATCGCAAGGAAGCCGGCGTCCAGGTAGGCGGTGTGCGTTGGCGCGTGATAGAAGCAACCCGTCCACGTCCCATCCCCAAGTTCCTCCGAGCGCACACCTTCCACGAAGGTCACGACCTTCAATTCAGCGAGCTCCGGAGCCACCCGGCCCGCGGCGATTTTCGTGAGGCACGGCTCGAGCCAGGCCATCACGGCGGGCTGCAAGGCGAGCGAGCGCTCCCTCGCACCGGCCTCGCTGTAGTCCGTCCCCGAGAGCGATTCCGTCGCGACGTTGGAAAGTCGGCTGGCCCCGCCGTTCAGGACCCAACCGATGGCCCCCGCGGCGAGAATCCCGAGCGCCCAGTTTCGCATGCGAGCTCCCATCACGCGGCCTCCTTCGGCGCGGTCCCCGGGGAGTAGCGGAACCGGCGCCCGTAGCGCAGGAGCGGCTGCTCGATGAATCTGTACGACAACGCTGCGACCGCAAATGACAACCCGACCACGACGAACACCCGAGTCTTCGAGGGCTCAAAGGGGTTCACGCCCCACACGCCCGCCGACTCAAAGATCGGGATGTGATAGATGTAGAGGCCGTAGCTGATGCGGCCCACCCAACGAAGAGGCGCCGCCCGCAGGAGCACGGCGTGGGGCGCCCAGCTCCCCGTCCAGATCACGGCGGAGGTCACGAGGGCCAAACTCAGGCAAGGGAACGAGATCACGCTCAGCCCCAAGGCGATGCGATGCAAGTCCCCCTTCGTCGCGGGGATTTCTTGCACCGTGGCGAGAAGCCCCGTCTTGCCGAGGCCGCGCAGGCTGAAGAACGTCGAGAGCGCCACGCCGAGCACGATGATCGCAATACCCAAGGCCTTGGAGCCGCGCACGCGAATTTCGGAATAGGCGAGCAACGCCCCGAAGCCGAGGCTCGCAAACCGAATCGTCGACGAGCGGAAGATGAACTCCTTCACCGCACCCGGGTGGGTATCCCACGGCGCCACCGTGTAAGCGAGCACGAGCGAAAGCACCGCCAACGGGAAGACCCCAAAGAGGATCACGCGGCGGCTCGTCTTGACGCTCGTGAACGCCACGATCGGCGGCCACAGCAGGTAGAAGTGCTCCTCGATGGCAAGGGACCACGAGTGCCCCATGGGCCCGTTGATGTCGAGCCCCATGAAGACGAAGTTCGACGTGTACGTGGCGCAGCCGATGATTTCGGGCCACGTCATGCGCGGCATCAGAATCAGGATCGCCAGGTAGTAGATCGGGAAGATCCGCAGGAAGCGGCGCATCACGAAGTACCGCAGCGGCACGCCCGCCCCCCGGTCCACGAGCAGGATGCGCGTGATCAGGAATCCCGAGAGGACAAAGAAGAGGTCCACGCCGAAGTCCCCGGGCAGGAGCCAAGCCCGAAGCGTGTGGACCGTCTCCCCCAGTGAACCGGGTACCAAGTGCACCCAGAGCACCATGAGCACCGCGATCCCACGCAAGCCGTCCAGCTCGGGGATGTGGTCTTTCCGGAAGGTCGTGGCCGGGGCGCTCATCGTCCCGGAAGACTACCAGGGTACGTGGGACCCGCGCGTATCATCGCGCCCATGATCTTCCGCACACGCTTCGCGCCGCTGGCCCTCACGGGGCTCCTATCCCTTGGCGCCTGTAGCACACCGCTTGGCCTGTCCCAATCAGCGCCAAAGACGAAGGTTCTGGTCCTTGGAATGATCCACTCGGGACACCTCACGAGCGAGACCTACGGCCTCGCGGAGCTAGAGCAGATCCTCCGCGCCGCCCGTCCCGATGCGGTCCTCACCGAGATTCCCCCCGATCGCCTCAGACAAGCGGCCAAGGAGTTCGCGGCCACGGGCGTGATCACCGAGCCCCGCGTCCGCGTCTTTCCGGAGTACGTCGACGTGCTTTTCCCCCTCCAGGCGGAACTCGGCTTCGACATCGTGCCCTGTGCCGGGTGGACCCGGGACATGGCGGACGCCCGCCGCACGAAGCTTGCCGAGCTGCGCGAGACCCACCCCAAGGAGAGCGCCATGGTCTCCGAGGGATTCGACTACATCGACTCGGTCCTGGACCGAGAGGGCCTGAGCGGCACCCCCCAGGGGATTCACACGGACCGCTACGATGAGATCGTGGAGCTCGGCATGACGCCCTACGACGTTCACTTCAACGGGGCACTGGGGCTCGGCGGCTGGACCAACATCAACGACGCCCATTGGGCCCTGTGTGCGCAGGAGCTGAACCGGCGGCGCGGCACCGGCGACCGGGTCGTGATCACGTTCGGGTCTTGGCACAAGGGTCGGCTGCGCCAGGCCCTGGCCTTGCGCAACGATTGCGTCGAGGTCGATGCGGGTGAGGTCGTCCGTGGGGCCCTCGGGGACCCCCTCGGGGCGGCGAAAGCAGATTGACGAGCGATCGGTGCACCGAGCGGGCGAAGGCCCCTTGGGTGGCTTCGGCTGCGGGGCAAGCGCGCCCCAGGTAGGCGCGCGCCGGGGGTGAAGAGGCGAATTCAACCCCCTGGCGAGATCTGTCGATACCGGAGCAGACGAGCGGCCGCCCCCTCCGCCTCCCACCCCCATGCCTCTGATTCGCCAACGTAGCTGGTTCGCTTGGACCTCTCTATTTGTCGTGACGTCCATCGCCGTGGCGGCGTTTGTTGCGTCCTCGCGGCTCCACGACCACGCTGAGATTCGGCATCAGGTGGTCGAAGAGCTCGGGGATCTCGAGACCCTGGCGACAGCCCAGGCCACCATTGTCTGGCGCGGCCTGACCCATCAACTCGTGGAGGAGCGGATGAAGTTCGTGGCCCTGCGCGGTGAGGAGCAGCGGGGGCGAACGGCGATCTACGAGAAGCTCAACGACTTGCGGGAGCTTGAGGCCGGGGGCGACCAGCTCAACGGGTGGCTAGGGTTCGGACCAGGCACTGAGGAGTTCGAAGGCCTTGAGAACGCCACCGGGTCATTCTTGTCCGGTGTACAAGGGGCCATGGGCCAGATGTCCCTTTCCTCCAACCGCATCCGGCAGCGCCTGGGGCACTGGGACATGAATTTCGGGTCCTTCAAGGAGGCCCTCGAGGTGCTCAAGAAGCGCGACGGTGAGATCGCAGCCGCATCCTCCGAGATCGCCCAGAAGGTGACCGCCGCCGCAACGGTGATTCGATTGCTCGCCCTCACGTTGCTGGTGATGCGCCTCAGCCGCCTTCGGGCCCAGCGCCAGCTCGAGCTGGGCAAGGAGCGACTCAACGCCGTCGCCCAAAGCGTGGCGCGATTCCGCGAGCTGCTACAGAACGCGAGCGACGTGATCCTCGTGGTGGAGCCCGGCGGCAAGCTGCGCTACGCCACTCCCTCGGCGAGGGTCCTCGAAGAAGCCCTCGAAGCGGGTGCCGATCCATCGGATGTGGCGCTTGAGGCCGCCCGGTCCATCGAAGCGGCGGTAGAGCGCGGAGCCCTCGACACCGCGGAGTCGGCCATCGACCTCACCACCGGAGCGATCGAAAACGTGATGGGCCTCTCCGTGCACGAACTCATCGCCAACGGCCGGTCCGAGGTGGAGTTCTCCGGCCCTGGCGGCGAGCTGCGCGTCTACGACGTGCACGCCCGGGACCTGAGCGACCACGAGGACATCGGCGGCGTGGTCCTGAGCGCCCGGGACGTGACGGAGCGGCGCGACCTCGAGGAGAAACTCCGCCACCAAGCCCTGCACGATCCCCTCACCAACCTGCCGAACCGCCGCATGTTCCAGGAACGCTACGGGGCGCTCTCCGAAGAGCAGCGCAGCGGCGCCGCGGTGCTCTTCGTGGACCTCGACGGGTTCAAACTCGTCAACGACTCATACGGGCACAAGGTCGGCGACGACCTTCTGATCGCCACCGCGTGCCGCGTCCAGAGCTGCATGCGCACCGGGGACGTGCTCGCTCGCCAAGGGGGCGATGAGTTCCTGATCCTCTATTCGGGGGGCAACGCACGGGCCTTGGCCGAGACGATCCAGAACGTGCTGGCTCCGCCTTTCCAGATCGACGGCAAAGAGATCTTCGTCACCGCCAGCATGGGCGTCGTGGCGGACTTGTCGGAACTGGACGCGGAGCAAGCGGCCCAGCGCGCGGACATCGCGATGTACCGGGCCAAGGC
>CAJXRJ010000048.1 GCA_913058555.1 uncultured bacterium | reverse complement strand
ATACACAGGCAATCCTCAGGGGCGATTCCCGGAGGTTCGATACCCTGCACCCCATGGCCGACCTGCTGCTTTTGGATAACGACGAGCGGATCGTTGAGCTGCTCTCCTGGTTCCTCGGAGAGAGGGGCTTCTCGATTCGGGTGGCCCACTCGTTCGCGGAGGCCCGTGAGCGACTGGCGGAGGCCCGGCCAGACCTATTGATCTCGGACGTCGACCTCGGCACCGAGTCAGCGGTGGACCAGCTGCCGCTCCTGTCGTCGGAGGGGATCTTACCCCCGACGCTGGTGGTCTCGGGCTATCTGGATACCACCGTGAGGGCGGCCATCATGGCCGTCCCGGAGGTCCTCGATACCTTGCCGAAGCCGTTTGAGTTCCCCCTCCTCGAGGAGAAGGTTCGGAGCTGCTTGAGCCGGCGGGACGAGGTCCAGCGCGAGAAGTCAGAAGTGCCCGCCCCGCCGGTCAGTCCTGGGGTAGAGGTGACGCCTTCGGTGGAGCCGCTGGCACAGCCCGAGGTGGAGGCCGGGCCTGTGGATACCGATCAGGGCGAGGACCAGACCTCAGTCGACGACGGCGACGACGATGACGATGACGACGGCTGGATCGAGATCACCGGGTCCTGAGGCCCCGGAGCGGTTACTCTCCCGCCGTGACGAAACTCCAATGGCGAACCGCCGGTGAAAGCCACGGGCCGACCTTGATCGGCATCGTGGAGGGCATTCCGGCAGGCTTGGCGCTCGACGTCGGGCGAATTGACGAAGAACTCGCGAGGCGCCAGCTCGGCTACGGCCGCGGCGGCCGCATGCGCATTGAGACCGATCGAGTGGAGATCCTCTCGGGCTGGAAGGGGGGGCTCACGATTGGCGGGCCGATCGCTTTTGCCGTCAGGAACAAGGATGCGGTGATCGAGAAGTTGCCCACCCCGACGAATCCCCGGCCCGGACATGCGGATCTTGCGGGCTGCCAGAAGTGGGGGCACAGGGACCCCAGAGCCGTCTTGGAGCGCGCGAGCGCCCGGGAGACGGCGGCGCGCGTGGCGGCCGCGGGGATCGCCAGGCAGGTCCTCGAGGCCTTTGGCGTGGAGGTTTTTGGCTTTCTCACGTCCCTGGGGGGCCTCGAGTGCCGGCCAGACGCCTGGGATGTGGCGGGGGAGGAGCGGGCGGCTATCCGGGCTAGCTCAGGCTTCCTCAGCCTCGACCCCGGGGCCGACCAGGCCATGCGAGACCTCGTGGACGAGACAAAGAAGGCCCAGGACAGCCTCGGCGGGACCTTTGAGGTCCGGGCCACCGGGTGCCCGCCCGGGCTTGGGAGTTCCTCGAGCGCCCAGGAGCGGCTCACGGGGCTCCTGGGCGGCGCCTTGTTCTCGATCCCCGCCATTAAAGGCGTCGAAGTGGGGATCGGCTTCGAGGTGGCGCGGCGCCGGGGGAGCGAGGTCCACGACCCGATCGTGCCGTCCGTCGACGGCGAGCCGTCTGCCTTCTCACGGGAGAGCAACCGCGCTGGGGGCCTCGAGGGCGGCATGACGACCGGCGAGCCCATCGTTCTCCGGGCGGCCATGAAGCCCATCCCGTCCATACGAATTGGGATGCCCACGGTCGACCTCCACACGGGGGAGGCCACGCGCGCCACCTACCAGCGGTCCGACGTGACTTCGGTGCCCGCATGCAGCGTGGTGGGGGAGGCCATGGTGGCCCTCGTCCTCGCGGAGGTGTTCCTCGACAAGTACGGCGGGGACTCCATGGATCAGGTCAAGGCCGCCGTGGAGCATCACCGGTCAGAATGTGCCGCCCTGGGGCGCCAGAAGCCCGGTTTGTGATGTCCTTGGGCACAAAATGGGGGCCACCGAGACAAAAGAAAGTTCGGCGATCTCGCCGTTTTCCACTGCGTGCCCTTGACCCTCCCACGCGGGTCCCTATTCTCTCGCGCTCCACTCGCCGATCGGGGCGCCTGTTCAAGGCGCTCTGACACGTCGAGGGCCGCCAGGTATCACGCCAGTGTGGCTCAATTGGTAGAGCAGCTGATTTGTAATCAGCAGGTTGCGGGTTCAAGTCCCGCCGCTGGCCCCAGCGGTCTGCTCCACCGATCAACATCGACGTCTCGGTACCACTCGCCAAGGGCTCATCGCCTGGCAGCGGGATCCTCCGAGTGCGACCGCTCACTAATAACGCAATCCGATTCGAGGAAGACACGGGAGCACGTCCCGTCGTCAGTGGCGCCAGCGCTTGCTTTCCAGCAATCGCTACCGGCAGCCACGGGCGGAATGAGGCGTGCGCATGCACCGGTCCTCCCGTCGGAGGTTCGCACAGCGATCCTGTCCTGCGGGGCTGGGTGGAACCCTCGGTTCCATTCAATCCACGGCGGGGGCGCTCACGGGGGGAATTCCCGAGCGGCCAAAGGGGTCAGACTGTAAATCTGATGGCACAGCCTTCGCAGGTTCGAATCCTGCTTCCCCCACCATCTCCATTTCATGGTCGCTCCCTCGCGGGGGCGCTTGGCATGGGGGAGGGCCCCATGCGAACCGACGACTGGGAGCGACGGTTGCGTTGTCGTTAGGGTCTCTGCGGCATCCGCTTTTTGCGGAGGCCATCGCGGACTCTCCCGGGGTGATCTAATCCGTGCCGTCCAGGCGCGCAACGTCACGCCAGTGCGGGTGTAGTTCAATGGTAGAACGGCAGCCTTCCAAGCTGCACACGGGGGTTCGATTCCCCCCACCCGCTCCATCCTCTTCCTCTCCAGAATCGGAGAATTCGCACGGGCGTCCAGCCTGTCTGCAGCGAGCATCCGCTCGCGGGGCAAGTCGACGTCTGGCTAGAACCCACCCCGGGGCCTTGTGCCTGCGAGTGGGGGACGGCACCCCGGGCGACGCGCCTTGCGCGCCAATCTCCCGTCGGGATCCATCGCTGCTGTAGCTCAGTGGTAGAGCACTTCCTTGGTAAGGAAGAGGTCACGGGTTCAAGTCCCGTCAGCAGCTCCATCCTCTTCTTCCTGCTCCTGGCAGAAGTTTGATGGTTCCAGTCTTCAACCAGGGCTGATGGCTCAACCGCGAATTCAATTGCACCCCGCACGCGGGGAGGCGCCCGCTCACGCGACGCGCTTCGCCGTCAACCCCTTCAGGCAAATGGCTGCGCCTTGTGCGCCGCCATGCGACTGGAGGACTCTCTTTCAAGATCCGCCAACGCCCGTCGCCACTCTGGCGGCGTCAGTGCTGGCGACCAGGGTCCGGATTTGGACCGCAAACACCAACTGCAGGCAGGCCGAGGGGCTTCGAAGCAGGCACCTTCCACCGACGAGATCGAGAAATGGCTAAGGAAGTCTTCGAGAGGAACAAGGACCACGTGAACGTCGGGACCATCGGTCACGTCGACCACGGGAAGACCACTCTCACCTCTGCTATCTGCCGTCACCAGGCCCAGAAGGGTCTGGCCAAGGCAATGGCGTTCGACATGATCGACAAGGCGCCTGAAGAGAAGGCGCGCGGTATCACCATCTCGACGGCTCACGTCGAGTACGAGACGCCGAACCGGCACTACGCCCACGTCGACTGCCCCGGGCACGCCGACTATGTCAAGAACATGATCACGGGTGCCGCCCAGATGGACGGCGCGATCTTGGTCGTGTCCGCCGCTGACGGCCCGATGCCCCAGACCCGCGAGCACATCCTGCTTGCCCGTCAGGTCAACGTGCCCGCCATCGTGGTGTTCATGAACAAGGTCGACCAGGTCGACGACGACGAGCTCCTCGACCTCGTCGAGATGGAGATCCGCGAGCTCCTGTCCAAGTACGAGTTCCCCGGTGACGATCTTCCGATCATCCGTGGTTCCGCTCTTGGTGCTGAGAACGCCCTCAACGACGGCAAGCCCGCCGATGACGACGCTTTCAAGTGCATCGACGAGCTCATGGACGCTGTTGACAGCTACATCCCGCTCCCCGAGCGTGACGTGGACAAGTCGTTCCTGATGCCCGTCGAGGACGTGTTCTCGATCAAGGGTCGTGGAACGGTCGGCACCGGCCGCGTCGAGCGTGGCATCGTCCGCACCGGCGACGCTCTCGAGATCGTCGGCATGCAGGAAGAGATCGGCAACACCACCTGTACTGGTGTTGAGATGTTCCAGAAGACCCTCGACGAGGGACGTGCCGGCGAGAACGTCGGTGTCCTCCTCCGTGGTGTCGACAAGGAAACCCTCAAGCGCGGCATGGTCCTTTCCAAGCCGGGCACCGTGACGCCGCACACCAAGTTCGAGTGTGAGGTCTACGTCCTCTCCAAGGACGAGGGTGGCCGCCACACGCCTTTCTTCTCCGGTTACCGCCCGCAGTTCTACTTCCGTACGACGGACGTGACGGGCAACGCCGACCTCATCGGCGCCGAGATGTGCATGCCTGGCGACAACGTCAAGCTGACCGTCAGCCTCGGCACCCCGGTGGCCATGGAAGAGCAGCTGCGCTTCGCTATCCGCGAAGGTGGCCGCACCGTGGGCGCTGGTGTTGTTACGAAGATCGTTGAGTGATCGGCTCGGCTTCGTCAGAAGCTGACCCCGAAAGGAAAGCGGATGCTCAGCTCTGAGCTCGGCACCGCTCTCCCCTCTACCAATCCGAAAGTCCAGCGCGCGCCTGCGAACGTCCCGCCCGACGAACGCCCGAGAAGCCACCTCCTCCTCCCGGCTTTTCACTGCGCGCTGGCATCTACCACATCGGTCAAGACCGGCTCCCGTCACCTGCCTTTCGGCATCCTGACGAGACTGTCCCGACCACCCCCTCTCCACCCTCTCCCGACCCCACGCCATGAAGACAAAGGAACGCTACTGCTTCCTCGAGTGCACGGAGTGCAAGGAGCGGAACTACACGACGCACAAGCGTCTGAAGGCCGCTTACAAGCTCGAGAAGAAGAAGTTCTGCCGTCGTTGCCGTACGCACACGTCGCACAGGGAGAAGAAGCTCTAGCTGAGCTTCAGCGATGGGGGGCATCCTCGATAGAGACCATGCCCTCCTAAGCCTCCCCGGGTCCTCCCGGACTGAACACCACCCTCCCGCTCACCCGCCCCTCCCTCTCCGACACCGACCTACGATGGCCTACCGCAAGGATCAAGGACGCATGGCGCGCATGGCGACTTTCTGGTCGCTCGCGATCCTGCTCGCGTACGGCTGTATTCGTATGCGTTCGGAGTTGTCCGGCTGGCAGCCGGACACGTTGGGCACCGCCCTTGGGGGCGTCAGCCTGCCCATCGTCGGACTGGCGCTTAGCCCCGCGTTGCTTCTGGCGATCGGGACGTTTGCGATCGGGATGTTCTTCCTGAATCGCACCCTGGAGACTCCGAAGAACGCGGACCTTCTCATCGAGACGGAAAGCGAGCTCCGGAAGGTCACTTGGCCGACCCTGGACGAGACCATCGACGGTTCGATCGTCGTGATGGTGGTGGTGCTGTTCCTGATGGCCTTCATGGCCGGAGCGGACTTCATCTTGGGTGAAGTCTTCACACGTATCCTCACTGGGCGGGCCGCCTAGTCTTCAACGGACTTTATTGATGGCCTTCAAGTGGTACTTCCTGCGTTGTCAGTCGGGGCGCGAAAAGCGCATCCGCGACAACACCATTCACCGCCTCAAGGCGGCTGGGGTTGACGAAGTCGTCCCCCAGGTGCTCATGCCGTTCAAGATCGTGACGGACATGAAGCGCGGGAAGAAGAAGACGGTGGAGGAGAAACTCTACCCCGGTTACCTGATGGTCCAGGCGGACCTCGATAACCCCGACGACGCGCTCGTCATCAAGGCGCGTACAGCGCTGCGCAGCGTCGACGGCCTGCGCGACTTCCTGGGAACCGGCGGCGAGCCGACCGCGATCTCAGAAGCTGAAGTCACCGAAATCCTCTCGCTCATGACGGACTCCGAATCGCGCCCCCAGGTGACGATCGGTCTGTCGAAGGGCGAGCAGGTCAAAATCAACACCGGACCGTTCGATGGATTCGACGGCACGGTGGACGAAGTCAACCCGGAGAAAGGCACGGTCCGCGTGGTCGTGACAATCTTCGGGCGGCCGACCCCGGTCGATCTCAAGTACTGGGAGGTCGATAGCGTCTGACGCAGATTCCACGGGCCGACGGCGCACGCAATGCGCAGGACGCTCTTGGATGATTCGGGCCGCTCCCACAGCAGTGGGGGAGGCCGCACTGGATGCGATCGCAGACTGCCCCCGGGCAGAAGGCGACCAACCCAGGGCACAGGACACTCTTCGACCCTCGACATTCCATCACGGCTCCCGCAGGCGCGGGGCGAACTCAATAGCGGACCGCCCCTTCTAAGGGACACACCCGGACCGACATGGCGAAAGAACTCACAGGCAAGATCAAGCTGCAGTGCCCCGCAGGGCAGGCGACCCCCGCGCCTCCCGTCGGCCCGGCGCTCGGTGCGCACGGCGTCAACATCGCCGAGTTCGTCAAGCAGTTCAACGATCGGACGCGCGACCAGATGGGGATGATCATCCCCGTCGAGATCTCGGTCTACAAAGATCGTTCCTTCGACTTCATCCTGAAGTCGCCCCCGGCCGCGGTCCTTCTTAAGAAGGCTGCTGGAGTCGAGAGCGGTGCAGGTGAGGTCGGTACTCAGATCGTCGGGTCAGTGACCCGTGCGCAGGTGGAGGAGATCGCCAACATCAAGATGGCTGACCTCAACGCCCGCAACCTCGAACAAGCGTGCCGCATTATTGAAGGCACTGCGCGCTCCTCCGGCATCCAAGTGGAGGGCTGATCGTCATGGTGAAGCAGAGCAAGCGTTACCGCGAAGCCGCGGCACGCATAGACCGTAATACGTCCTACGCCCCTGGGGACGCCTTCGAGCTCCTCAAGAGCCTTCCGGCACCGAAGTTCGACGAGACCGTCGAAATCGCCATTCGCTTGGGCATCGACCCGCGCAAGACGGACCAGCTGGTTCGCGGCGCTGTCTCGCTGCCGAAGGGTCTCGGTAAGACGGTCAAGGTCGTGGTCTTCGCCGAAGGCGACAAGGCCGACGCCGCCAAGGCCGCCGGAGCCGACGAGGTCGGATCCGACGAGCTTGCCGCCAAGATCCAAGGCGGCTGGATGGACTTCGACATCGTCATCGCCAGTCCCGACATGATGAAGCACGTCGGTAAGCTCGGTAAGGTCCTCGGTCCGCAGGGTAAGATGCCCTCGCCGAAGTCCGGCACCGTGACGCCGAACGTCGCCCTCGCTGTGGAGGAATTCAAAGCGGGTAAGGTCGAGTTCCGGACCGACGCTGGCGGCAACGTGCACGCGCCCCTGGGCAAGCGCTCGTTCCCCGTCGAAGACCTCGTGGCCAACTTCCAAGCCTTCCTCGGCCATCTCACCGGGATGCGCCCATCCGCCGTCAAGGGAACCTTCGTCCGCCGCATCAGCGTGTCGACGACCATGGGACCCGGCGCCTTTATCGAGTACGGAGGCTGATCCGATGCCGAACATCGTCAATCAAATGGTGATTCGTGAACTCGAGGAAGAGTTCAAGGACGCCGAAGGCATGGTCCTCGTTTCCTACGGCGGTCTGACCGTCGCTGAGAACGAAGCCCTGCGCAATCAACTCGCGGACAAGAACGTGCGATTCCGCATGGTGAGGAACTCCCTCGCCAAGCGCGTGCTCGCCGCCCGCGACTTCGAGTTCCCTGAAGAGGGCGCCCTGAAAGGCAACACCGGCATCGCCTACGGCGACACCGAAGCGGCCATCGATGCGGCAAAGATCTTCAGCGAAAAGGCCGTGAAAAAGGCGGGCAAGGTCACCTTCAAGGGTGCCGTGCTAGAGGGCAATGCTCTCGATGCCAAGGCGGCCAGGGCCCTTGCTGATCTCCCCGATCGCAAGACGCTGCACTCCATGATCGTTTGCGCGATCGCCGGGCCCGCCCGTGGCCTCGCTACTGTTATCAACGCGGTGCCCAGCGGCGTCGCCCGGGTCGTCCAGGCCCACGTCGACGAGGAGGGAGAGGGCTAGCGCCCACTCCCAATTCCAAACCCGACAAACCAATCGTTCAGGGTGGTCACCTGCGCATGAAGCGCTTCGGCCCCCCGACCAGTCCACCCCGACCTACTCCGAACCAGAGACTCTAGAGAGATGTCCGAAGAAACCACGACCGTCGAGCTCGATGCCGAGCTCCAGACCATCGCTGACCAGCTGGACGGCCTGACCCTTCTCCAGGCTTCCAAACTCGTCAAGGCCCTTGAGGAGAAGTGGGGCGTCAGCGCCGCTGCTCCCGCTGGCGGCATGATGATGGCCGCTCCGGCGGCTGACGAAGCTGAAGAGAAGACATCCTTCGACGTGATCCTCGAGGCCGCCGGCGGCCAGAAGATCCAGGTCATCAAGGAAGTCCGCTCGATCACCGGTCTTGGCCTCAAGGAAGCCAAGGCGATCGTCGACGGCGCCCCCAAGGCCGTCAAGGAAGGTGCTACTAAGGACGAGGCCGAGGAGATGAAGAAGTCTCTCGAGGCCGCCGGCGCCACCGTCAAGATCGACTAATTGGGACGCGCCGGCACCTGCTGGCGCGACACCCTATCCCTTGGCCCCGGGGCCGCACATGACGTGACGCTGTCGCGCTTCGTGCAAATTCGGTGCCGGGGGGTTCCCATGGGGGCCCGACGTGCCTATTCTTTAGCGCGTCGGGCCCTGTCATGAGCCTATTTCGGAGTCCGACAACGCCCCGGGAGCGCATGCTTCCACTGTGTTTCGAGGCCCCCAGTCTGATTTAGCGGACCATCCGCAGGCTCGAGAGAGCCGCCCTCGATCGTATTGATCCCCTCGCTTCCGCGCCGTCAGAGTGCAGCAACTAGCGTCCGCATCGGCCTTGGCCTTGGTGCGGATACTGTCGTATCTCGACTGCGCGGCGCCTTCCGCTCTTTTGACTCGCTGGCTTTCCAAGGGAACGCTCGGCAGGTCTGCATGGGAGTCAGTCCTCTTTCTTCTGGCCCGTCTCCTGGCAACGAGGTCGTATCGACGCAGGCCCAGTCATGCATGACTGGTTTTTCATTCTGACCCTACTTCTGCTCGCCAGCGCGGCCGCGGGGCTTCCCCCCGGGCCCGACATCGCGCCCCGTCGCTGGCCCGCTGTTTTGTTACTCCCGCGTCCGCAGGCCCTCGCCTGCGGCTGCGATCAAGATTCTCCGGCCCTTCGCGCATCGCTCGGACTCTCCTCCGAGCCCGCGCGCCTGGTCGGCGCCCCAACCGGGTCCCCTTCGGACCCACCTCGGTCCCGGAACGGCCGTCATCTGATTTTGCTTAGTGGGTCCTCGGACCCGGGCCAACGCGTCTGCGTCGGTGACTCGTTCCTCCCCGAACCCCCATTCCGCACATGATCGTCCAACGCACCGGCCGCATGGTCGAGCAGTCGGCTGAACTTCGTCAGTTCGGTCGGGTCGCAGAGATCGTCCCTCTCCCGAACCTCGTAGAGATTCAGACGAAGGCCTTCGAAGCTTTCCTCTCACCGGACGTCGCGTCGGGTGCCCGCGAGGTCCAGGGGCTCGAGTCGCTCCTGCGTGAGATCTTCCCGATCTACTCGTATGACAAGACGATGTGCCTCGAGTACGTCGGATACGAGCTCGGGCGTCCGCGCTACGACATCGACGAGTGCCGCAAGCTCCGCATGAGCTACGGCTACCCCTTCAAGGTGCGCCTGCGGCTGGTCAAGCCGGAGCCCATCGAGGAAGAGGTCTACCTCGGCGAGATTCCGATCATGCTGGGCGGCGGCGAGTTCGTGATCAACGGCTCGGAGCGGGTGATCGTGAGCCAGCTCCACCGTTCCCCGGGCGTCGACTTCCTGATCGATGCGACCGCGACGGATCGTACCCTGCACTCGTGCTGGATCATCCCGGAACGAGGCTCCTGGGTGGAGCTCAACGTCACCAAGAAGGAGGCGCTCAGTGTCCGCATCGATCAGAGCGGCAAGTTCAGCGCGGTTACCTTCCTGCGGGCCCTTGATGAGACCCTCGGAACGGACCAGGCGCTCCTGCGTCAGTTCTACCCGACCAAGGTCGTTAAGAAGACCAAGTCGCAGACGGCCAACGCCTTCGCGAAGAAGATCACCGACCGCATCGCGGTGGGTGACATCGTCGTCCTGAAGACGGGCGAGGTCCTCGTGCCCTCGGGCATGCCGATTCCTGAGACCGCCGCGATCGAGATCGCGGGCGGTGAGCTGGCGGAAGTCGAAGTCGTCGACGCCGACCCGCAGGACCTCGACATGCTCATCATCAACTCGCTCCACGAGGAGCCGGGTGTGAAGAGCCACGAAGAGGCCCTCATCAAGATCTACGGGCGCCTGCGTCCGGGCAACCCGCCGCAGATCGAGAAGGCCCGCGAGCTCTTCCACGAGAAGTTCTTCGATGTTCAGCGCTACCGCCTGGGCCGCGTCGGCCGCTTCCGTCTGAACCGTAAGTTCAGCCAGGGCATCGGCGAGGACGTCCAGGTCCTCAAGCCCGAGGACATCGTCAACTCGGTGAAGTACATCCTCGAGCTGCGCGCCGGCACCGGCGAGATCGACGATATCGACAACCTCGGCAACCGCCGGGTGCGCACGATCGCCGAGCTCGCGGGCGAAGAGTTCCGCAAGGGCCTCCTCAAGCTCCGCCGCACCGCTCAGGAGCGCATGAACCTCGAGAACCCTGAGACGGTGTCCCCGCGGACCCTGATCAACTCGAAGACGTTCTCCAGCGCCGTCGACTACTTCTTCGGCCGCTCGGAGCTGAGCCAGGTCGTCGACCAGGCCAACCCCCTGAGCCAGCTGACCCACGAGCGGCGCCTATCGGCCCTCGGCCCGGGTGGTCTCAACCGGAAGCGCGCGGGCTTCGATGTCCGCGACGTGCACCTGTCCCACTACGGACGCCTCTGCCCGATCGAGACGCCGGAAGGCGCGAACATTGGTCTAATTTCGTCTCTCGCTCTCTACGCGACCCTCGACGACTACGGCTTCCTCACGACGCCGTACCGCCGGGTCGAGAAGGGCGCGCTCACGGAGAAGGTCGACTTCCTGCGGGCGGACGAGGAGACCGGCAAGGTCATGGCGCCCATCGACGTGACCGTCGATGAGAAAGGCAAGATCCTCTCCAAGCGCGTGCTGGCCCGTAAGGACGGCGACAACATCGAGGTGCCGCCGGGCGAGGTCGACTACGTCGATGTCTCCCCGAAGCAGATCATCGGTGTCTCCGCCGCGCTCATCCCGTTCCTCGAGCACGACGACGCCAACCGCGCGCTCATGGGATCGAACATGCAGCGCCAGGCGGTGCCGCTTCTCATCCCCGAGGTGCCGATCGTCGGCACGGGCATGGAGAAGTCGGTGGCGCAGAACTCGAACATGCCGATCTTCGCGAAGCGCGCCGGCACCGTCGAGTACGTCGACAGCCGCGTGATCATCGTGGGGGACGACGAGTACCACCAGCAGAAGTTCCGCGGCATGAACGAGCGTACGACCCAGAACCACCGTCCGGTGGTCGAGGTCGGCGACGAGGTCGAGGCCGGTCAGCTCCTGGCGGACGGCGCGTCCACCGAGGGCGGCGAGCTCGCGCTCGGCAAGAACCTCCTGGTCGCGTTCATGACCTGGGACGGCTTCAACTATGAGGACGCCATCCTGGTGTCCGAGCGACTCGTCAAGGACGACGTCTTCACCTCGATCCACATCGAGGAGTACGAGGTCGAGATCCGCGAGACCAAGCTCGGCAAGGAAGAGTTCACCCGGGACATCCCGAACGTGGGTGAGAAGGCCCTTTCTGCCCTCGACGAGGGCGGCATCGTTCGCATCGGAACCTTCGTTGAGGCCGGTGACGTCCTCGTCGGTAAGGTCGCTCCGAAGTCGAAGAGCGAGCTGACCCCGGAAGAGAAGCTCCTGCACGCGATCTTCGGCAAGGCCGGTGTGGACGTGAAGAACGCCTCCCTCACGATGCCCCCGGGCACCCGCGGGGTCGTGATCGACGCGCACAAGTTCTCACGCCGTGTCAACCTGACCGACGCCGAGCGCACCAAGGCCCTCGGGGTCATCCGCGACGCAGAGAAGGAGTTCCTCCGGGCACTTCGGACCTACACGCATCAGTTGCTCAAGGATGTCCAGGAGTCCCTCGGCGTCATCATCGACGACGACCTCACGGGCCAGCCCTTCGAGCTCGACGACACGTCGACCTACGACGAGCTCCGCCGCGTCAAGATCCTTTGCCTCGCCGCCTCGGAAGAGAGCAGCGACAAGAAGAACCGCGAAACTGCCCTCCAGCAGATCCACGAGTTCCAGGTCAAGATCGACAACAAGGAAGCGGAGAAGAACAAGATCGTCAACCGCCTCAGCCGAGGCGACGAGCTGCCCACGGGCGTGCTCGAGATGGTCAAGGTCTACGTCGCGACCAAGCGCAACCTCTCGGTCGGTGACAAGATGGCCGGCCGCCACGGCAACAAGGGTGTGATCTCGAAGATCTGCCCGTCCGAGGACATGCCGTACCTCGAGGACGGTACCCCCGTCGACATCGTGCTCAACCCGCTCGGGGTTCCGTCACGGATGAACGTGGGCCAGATCCTTGAGACGCACCTGGGCATGGCAGCCGCCAAGCTCGACGTGCGCTGTGCTTGCCCGGCGTTCGATGGTGCTCCCGAGGAGGAGATCGAAGGTCTCCTCACGGAAGCGGGCATGCCGACCTCCGGCAAGTTCGAGCTGATCGATGGCCGAACCGGTGAGTCCTTCGAGCAGAAGGTGACGGTGGGGGTGATGTACATGCTCAAGCTTCACCACCTCGTCGACGAGAAGGTTCACGCCCGTGCAACCGGCCCCTACAGCCTCATCACCCAGCAGCCCCTCGGCGGCAAGGCGCGCTTCGGCGGCCAGCGCTTCGGGGAGATGGAAGTGTGGGCGCTCGAGGCCTACGGCGCGGCGGCGATCCTGCAAGAGCAGCTCACCGTCAAGTCGGACGACGTCGACGGCCGGACCAAGATCTATGAGTCGATGGTCAAGGGCCTCAACATTCTCGAGCCAGGCACTCCGGTTTCCTTCGAGGTCCTCACCAACGAGATCCGCGGTCTCGGCCTCAACATGGAGCTTCACAAGAAGGCGGTGCTGTAGCGCCACCTTTGGAGGCGCCTCAGAGTCCCTTTTCTGAACCGCCTTCTTCGACGTCTCTGGCGCGACCTCAGTGAAGGACGCAGCGAGAGCCAAGCAACGCCAAAGGAAGTCGGGGCGGCCCAACGCCCTTCCCCGCTCCGACTCCCGGCACCCTCCCAACACACCTCAAAGCGCTCGCCCTGCGCTTTGAACCCCCTCCCGTGACAGATCGGCGACGGCCGATCCCCAAGGAGCCAAAGACATGACCGTGGCAGACGCCAAATACAACCGCATCAACGACTACGGCAGCGTGACCATCGCGCTCGCCTCACCGGAAGACATCCGGTCTTGGTCGTTCGGCGAGGTCAAAAAGCCTGAGACCATCAACTACAGGACGTATCGCCCCGAGCGGGACGGCCTGTTCTGCGAGCGCATCTTTGGTCCTGAGAAGGACTGGGAATGCTCCTGCGGTAAGTACAAAGGCATCAAGCACAAGGGCATCGTCTGCGACAAGTGCGGCGTGATGGTGACCCACAGCCGCGTGCGTCGTAAGCGCATGGGCCACATCAACCTGGCTGCGCCGACCGCGCACATCTGGTTCTTCAAGGCCATGCCGAGCCGCCTCGGCAACCTGCTCGGCTGCAAGGTCTCTAACCTTGAGCGCGTCATCTACTTCCAGGACTACATGGTCGTGGATCCCGGTGACACGCCCATGGAGCAGTTCCAGCTCCTGACGGAGGACGAGTACCGCGCCGCCCGCGCCAAGTACGGCACCGAGTTCGACGCCGACATGGGCGCCGAGGCCGTCAAGAAGATCCTGCGCACGCTGGACCTTGAGATGCTGTCGGAGGAGCTTCGCGAGGAGCTCAAGGCCACGCGCTCCAAGCAGCGCATGAAGGACATCACGAAGCGTCTCGGCACCGTCGAGATGCTCCGCGACTCGGGGAACAGCCCCGAGTGGATGATCCTGGACGTGGTACCGGTCATTCCCCCGGACCTGCGCCCGCTCGTTCTGCTCGACTCCGGCAACTTCGCCACGAGTGACCTGAACGACCTCTACCGGCGCCTCATCAACCGGAACAACCGCCTCAAGAAGCTTCTGGATCTGAACGCCCCTGAGGTGATCATCCGGAACGAGAAGCGGATGCTGCAGCAGGCCGTCGATGCCCTCTTCGACAACGGTCGTTGCCGTCGCCCGGTGCTCGGCTCCTCGAACCGCCCGCTCAAGTCCCTCACGGACATGATCAAGGGCAAGCAGGGTCGCTTCCGCGAGAACCTCCTCGGAAAGCGTGTGGACTACTCCGCGCGTTCCGTGATCGTCGTCGGCCCGGAGCTCCGCCTGACCCAGTGCGGTCTGCCGAAGAAGGTGGCCCTCGAGCTCTTCCAGCCGTTCATCATTCGCCGCCTGAAGGAGCTCGGCCAAGCCGACACCATCAAGTCCGCGAAGCGCATGCTCGAGCGTCGTGACGACGACGTCTGGGACATCCTCGAGGAGGTCATCCGTGACCACCCCGTGCTGCTGAACCGCGCGCCGACGCTCCACCGGATGGGTATCCAGGCTTTCGAGCCGAAGCTCATCGAGGGCAACGCCATCCGTCTGCACCCACTCGTCTGCGGCGGCTTCAACGCCGACTTCGACGGGGACCAGATGGCTGTTCACTTGCCGCTGTCCTACGAGGCGCAGATCGAAGCGTCGACGCTGATGCTCTCGAGCAACAACGTCTTCTCGCCGGCCAACGGCTCGCCGATCATCTCGCCGTCCCAGGACATGGTCCTCGGGATCTACTACATGACGATGAACCCGCCGAGTCTCCCGGAGACTCTGCTGACGTTCTCGTCCCTCGATGAGCTCTTCTTGGCCTACGGCCACGGGCACACGAAAACCCACCGTGCGGTTCGCGTGCGCTTCAAGCAGGGCCAGGCCATCAAGGCTGGGCGGGACGACGAGCCCCGCATGGTCAACAAGGACGGCCAAGTGGCGGTCCTGGACGAGGACGGCAAAGAGACGGGCAAGTTCGAATACGCCGTCACCTCCGTGGGGCGTGCGCTCTTCAACGACATCCTGCCCCAGGGGATGCCGTTCTATAACTACGAGCTCACCAAGAAGGCGATCCAGTCGCTCATCAGCGACTGTCACATGCTTCTCGGCCGTGACGCGACGCTGCGCCTGCTCGACGACCTCAAGAACCTAGGGTTCAAGTCGTCCACACGCGCTGGCCTCTCCTTCGGCAAGAACGACGTGCGGATCCCGGTTGAGAAGCCGCAGATGCTCATCGAGTCGGAGGCCGAGATCGAGAAGATCGAGGACTCGTTCAACAAAGGTGTCATCACCGACGGCGAGCGCTACCTGAAGATCATCGACCTCTGGACCCAGGCCCGCGAGAAGATCGGCCTCATCCTGATGAAGGTGCTCAGCGCCGACATCAACGAGGAGACCGGCTACGTCAACCCGATCTACTGCATGGTCACATCGGGCGCCCGTGGTTCCGTCGACCAGATTCGCCAGCTCGGCGGCATGCGCGGCCTGATGGCGAAGCCGTCCGGCAAGATCATCGAGACGCCCATCAAGGCCAACTTCCGTGAAGGCCTGAAGGTGCTCGAGTACTTCTCGTCCACCCACGGTGCGCGGAAGGGTCTGGCGGACACCGCTCTCAAGACGGCGGACGCGGGTTACCTCACGCGTAAGCTGACGGACGTCGCCCAGAACGTCGTGATCACCCAGGACGACTGCGGCACCGTTGGTGGCGTGACCAAGTCCCCGATCTATAAGGGCGATCGCGTGGCGGTCACCCTGGCGGCAGGTATCCGCGGGCGTATCGCCCGTGACACCATCGTCGATCCGATCACGGACGAGATCCTCGTGCGCGAGTCGGAGATGATCACTGAGGACATCTCGGCCGCAATCGAAGGCAATGGCTACGAGAAGATCCGGGTCCGAAGCCCCCTCACCTGCGAGGCGCCCCTGGGCGTTTGTGCTCGGTGCTACGGCATGGACCTCGCACGGAACCAGCTCGTCGAGCGTGGCCTCGCGGTCGGCATCATCGCCGCCCAGTCCATCGGCGAGCCGGGCACCCAGCTCACCATGCGGACCTTCCACATCGGTGGTACGGCCTCGCGCTCCATTGAGGACAGCGAGATCAAGGTCAAGCGTGAGGGCAAGGTCCAGTACCAGGCCCTGCGGGTGGTGGACAACAAAGCGGGCGAAACGATCGTTCTCAACCGAAACGGCGAGGTCATCATCCTCGACGACAAGGACCGCGAGATCGACCGGTACGCCATCCCGACCGGCTCCACGATCCTTATCCCCGAAGGGGAGAAGGCCGAGGCGGGCGCGTCGCTGTGTACTTGGGACCCTCACCACGTTCCGATCATCTCGGAGTTCGACGGCAAGGTTCGCTACGAGGACCTCGTCGAGGGCAAGACCCTCAAGATCGAACGTGATGCGCGCCGCAAGGCCGCCCGTCGCCAGGTGATCGAGCACAAGGGCGACCTGCACCCGCAGCTCGTGATCGAGGACAGCAAGGGCGAGATGCTTGCGGTCTACCCGATCCCGGAGAAGGCCTACATCGAGATCGACGACGGCAAGAAGATTGGTAAAGGCGAGCTCCTCGCGAAGTCTTCGCGTGAAGCGACGGGTACCCAGGACATCACCGGTGGTCTGCCGCGTGTGACCGAGCTCTTCGAGGCGCGCCGCCCGAAGGACCCGGCCATCATGAGCGAGATCGACGGCATCGTGGAGCTCGGCGATCGCAAGCGCGGCAAGCGCACCGTCATCGTCAAGGCCCTCGGCGCCAACGGCGAGGTCATCGAGGAGCACGAGCACTCCGTGCCCCAGGGCAAGCACCTTCGCGTCCACAAGGGCGACGAAGTGCGAGCCGGCGAGCCCCTCGTTGACGGTCCGCTCTACCCCGAGGACATGCTCCGCATCAACGGTGAGGAGATGGTCCAGGAGTACCTGCTCGGCGAAGTCCAGAACGTCTACCGTTCGCAGTCGGTGACGATCGACGACAAGCACATCGAGACGATCCTGTCGCAGATGATGCGCAAGGTTCAGGTCAACGAGCCCGGTGACTCCGAGTTCCTGCCCGGTGCCGTTGTCGACAAGTACCGGTTCCGCCGTGAGAACGAACGTCTTCGCAAGGACCGGCGCAAGCCGGCCACCGGCCAGACGCTGCTCCTCGGTATCACGAAGGCGTCGCTGTCCTCGGACTCGTTCATCTCGGCCGCTTCCTTCCAGGAGACGACCAAGGTGCTCACCGAAGCCGCCATCGGCGGCAAGCGCGACACCCTCGTCGGCCTCAAGGAGAACGTGATCCTCGGCCACATGGTTCCGACTGGCACGGGCTTCCGGGATCACTACCGGACCCGAGTGAAGAAGAACATCGACTTCGGCGAGATCGGCGGCGCAGGCAGCGCGGTCACCTTCGGCGGCGCAGGCCACGACGACGCGATGGAAGACATGCTCTCCGTCGACGCCGCGGCCGCGGCCCTCGGGGTGGATCCCGCATCCCTCGGCCTCGGTTCCGCCTCCGGAATGGGAGCGCCCATGGGCATCCCCGGCCAGCACGGTGATGTTCTCGGAGCTCCCGAGGCCCCGGCTGCACCCGCAGCACCCGCAGCACCGGCCGCTCCGGCAGTCGAAACCGACACCAACAACCCGGAAGAGGAGAGCTCGGCCGCGAGCTGAGCCTCTTCCGACCAGACACATCCCGCGGGCAGTGGGGGGCGCGCCTCCCCGGCAAAATCCCCCTGCTGCCCTCAAAATCCCCCCTCGGGGCCCCGAACCGGGTCCTTCCACCCACTGGATTTCACAGTCCTGGGTGGGCCAGGCTTGACCCCCGAGATCACCTCCGTACACTCTTCGCCCGCTTCCGTCTTTTTCAAGGGGCCGTCTAATACGGCTCTGGCCCCCGGAAGCGACCCAGCTATCACGCGATGCCCACGATTAACCAGCTCATCCGCAAGGGACGCAAGACACCCGTCAAGCGTTCCAAGTCGCCCGTCCTCGACGCCTGCCCGCACAAGCGCGGCGTTTGCCTTCAGGTGAAGACCCAGACTCCGAAGAAGCCGAACTCGGCTCTCCGGAAGATCGCCCGTGTCCGCCTGTCGAACGGCAAGGAGATCACCGCGTACATCCCCGGTGAGGGCCACAACCTCCAGGAGCACTCCGTCGTGCTCGTCCGCGGCGGTCGCGTCCGTGACCTCCCCGGTGTGCGCTATCACATCCTCCGCGGCACCCTCGACACCTCCGGCGTCGACGGCCGCGCCCAGAGCCGTTCCAAGTACGGCTCCAAGAAGCCCAAGAAGTAATCCCCCTCACGGGGCCTTCGGCTTCCCCTGGGGGAGCAGGAGTTCCCGTGGGCGTGTATCCCAACAACCAGGCTCCCCCCTCACCCGAAGCGAACGGCTCCAGCGCGTTCATCGCGTCGCGCCTGTCGAGCCTTCTTCTGCAGTCATCAACTGGCTGGGTGATCGCCTGATCCCCTCCGAACCCGAGAATCATGCCCCGTAACTTCAAATCGACGGCTGTCCTGTGCAAGCCGGACCCCAAGTTCAACTCGCCCCTAGCGTCCAAGGTGATCAACCAGATCATGCAGGCCGGCAAGAAGAGCACCGCGCAGACCATCGTCTACAAGGCCCTCGACCTGGCCCTTGGCAAGCTCACCGACGTCGAAGGTGAGTCCAACGAGGAGAAGCAAGTCGCCATCCTCACCAAGGCCATCGAGAACGCGAAGCCGAACGTCGAGGTTCGCTCCAAGCGTGTTGGCGGTGCCAACTACCAGGTCCCGCGCGAGGTCAAGAAGGCTCGTCAGCAGTCCCTGGCCATCCGCTGGATCTGCGACAACAGCCGCAAGAAGAAGGGCAAGCCCATGCACCTCCGCCTCGCGGAAGAGCTCGTGGACGCCTACAACGGCACCGGCGCATCGGTGACGTGGAAGGAGAACATCCACAAGATGGCAGAAGCCAACAAAGCCTACGCTCACTTCGCTCGCTAAGGCTTTGACGCTACTGGCTCGCCCGCTGACGCAGGCTCGCGGGGCCTACGCTCACTTCGCTCGCTAAGGCTTTGACGCTACTGGCTCGCCCGCTGACG
>CAJXRJ010000047.1 GCA_913058555.1 uncultured bacterium | reverse complement strand
GCCCATGGGTTCGGGAAAGTGCGCCGATGGAACTGGGAGGGTTCCGCATATCCTCTTAGGCCTTTTTTGAGCCCCATCGCCCGCCCCTGGGCACTCGTATCCTTTGACTCTCCTCCTTGTATCCCTCCTCATCCTGGCTCTCCGGTGCTGCTTGGCGGCTCGCCTGGGGGATCTCGTGACCGGTCCCTCTGTTGGACCAGGGAGCGACTGGTGGGACCTGGATCCCCTGGACCTCGGCGGCGACGAGGCGAAGGACCTGCCCGATTCGATCGAGGCCGTCCCGGCCGACCGGCCCGGCCATTGGCGCGTGACCATCACGCTGCCGTCGGACGTGGAGGCGGAGCGCTGCGCGCTGGTGGGCGAGTTCAACGCCTGGGACGAGAACGCCTGCACCATGGAGCGAGCGGCGGACGGGCGCTTCCGCGGTGAGATCGACCTGGAGTCCGGGACGTACCGCTACAAGTTCTGGCTCGACGGCGATCGCTGGATCCCAGACCCCGCCAACGGCGATAGCGAAGACGATGGGTTCGGCTCGCGCAACACGATCCTGCACCTTGGCGCCCTCGGCCGGCCCGAAGAGCTGCACGGCGACGTCTCCGATGGGTTGGTGGTCGTCGCGGCATTGGGGCACGACACCGAGCGCCCGCTCTATGTCCATCGCCTGCGGGACGGCACGCTGCGCATTCGGTACAGGACGTTGGCCGGCGACGTGGAAGCCGTCAGCCTGCACGCGAAGGGCACATCCCTTGGCGCGGAGGATCAAGGGTCCACTGATTCCCAAGAGAACATCATCGACGGGGGCCCGGAGCAAGGCCGCCGCTACGACATGGCGCCGGTGGAATCGCCTGCGCCGTTCCAGTACTGGCAGGTCGATATCGATGGCGCGGCGGAGGACCTTCACTACGGCTTCTCCGTCCGCGACGGGGACCTCGTGGCGCGGGATCCGCGGGCCTTCCACATCGTGGGTGCCGACTACCCCGTCATCCAGACGCCGGATTGGGCGAAGGGCACGATCTGGTACCAGATCTTCCCCGAGCGGTTCCGCAACGGTGACCCATCGAACGATCCCGAGTACTGCCGCGAATGGACGTCTGACTGGGACGTTCCGGCGGACTTCGAAGGGAAGGACGGCCAGACCTTCTGGGAGTTCTACGTCTACCAGCGCATGTACGGCGGGGACATCGCGGGCATCGTGGAGAAGCTCGACTACCTCCTGGAGCTGGGCGTTGAGGCCCTCTATCTGAACCCGGTGTTCCAGGCTGAAGGGCCCCACAAGTACAACGCGACGGACTTCCGGCACATCGATGTCGGCTTCGGCGCGGGCGAGGACTACTACGAAGCGACCAAGGACGAGGACATGCTCGATCCGAGCACGTGGACGTTCACGCCGTCGGACCGGGTCTTCTTGGACTTTGTGGCCCTTGCGAAGTCCCGCGGGCTGCGGGTCGTGATCGACGCGGTCTTCAATCACGTCGGCGTGCTGCATCCCGGGTTTCGAGATGCACAGGAGACGGGGATCACCTCGCGCTTCAAAGACTGGTTCCAGATCAAGTCGTGGCAGCCATTCGAGTACGCCGGGTGGGCGGGCTTCGGTGAGCTGCCTGTCTTCGCGAAGACCGAATGGGGCTTTGCATGTGACGCGGTGCGCGAGCACGTCTTCGCCGTCACGCGGCGATGGATGGACCCCGAAGGCAACGGCGATCTGTCCAAGGGCATCGATGGCTGGCGTCTCGACGTTCCCGGGGAGCTGCCCCTGCCGTTCTGGGCCCAGTGGCGGGGGCTCGTCAAGAGCATCAATCCCGACGCCTACATCTCGGGCGAGGTTTGGGATCGGGCCGATAAGTGGCTCGATGGGCACACGTTCGACGCGGTGATGAACTACCGCTTCGCGGAGCCGGTGATCGCGTGGGTCGGCAATATCGATCGCAAGATCCCGGTGACGGAGATCGATCGGCGTCTCTTGGAGCTGCGCCTCGCTTACCCAGCGGAGGTGACGTTTGCCCTGATGAACCTGGTGAACAGCCACGACACCGACCGGGTTGTGTCGATGTTGAACAACCCCGATCGGCCCTACGATCGCAGCAATCAGATCCAGCGCGATGACTCCTACGATTCGGGGCGGCCGCGCGAAGAGTGTTTCCTCCGGGCACGACTTGTCGCACTGCTTCAGATGACCTACGTAGGGGCACCGATGATCTTCTACGGCGACGAAGTGGGCATGTGGGGCGCGGACGACCCGACCAATCGCCAGCCGATGATCTGGAAGGATCTCGAGCCTTACGTCAAGTCGGACGAGGTCTACGTGATGGACGATCACCTGGACATGTTCCGCCAAATGATCGCCCTGCGCCGGTCCCACCGGGCCCTGCGCCTTGGGTCCTTCCGGACGGTGCTCGCCGACGACGACCAGGACCTCTGGGTCTTCGAGCGCGTGCACGGGGACGAAACCGTGCTCGTGGCGCTGACGCCATCCGCTGGCGGCGCTTCGTTTGACCTTCCGGACGCGCCGTCCGGACGGGAATGGACGCCGGTGTTTGGTGTGGATCCGGAGGAAGGTGCAGAGCAGCCAGCCCCGGGCTCTGTACGTTTGGCGCCGATCTCCGGCCGCGTTTGGGTCGCCCGTGCGGGCGGTGATGGCGCGACCTCCTAGGGATACCCACTCGGCCGTCGTATGGCCGGACCCGAAATGACAAAGCCCACCGGGCTCTTCCCCCGCGCTGCGGGCGTGCTCGCGCCCCTCTCTTGTTTGCCTGCCCGTCACGGGATCGGCGACCTCGGACCCGAGGCGTACCGCTTCGTGGACTGGCTGAGTTCTGCGGGCGTGACCTGGTGGCAAATGCTCCCCGTGGGGCCCCTCGGGCCGGGCGATTCTCCCTACGCATCGAGCTCCGCCTTCGCGGCAGAACCCCTCTACCTGTCGCTGCAAGGACTCCTCGACATGGGGCTTCTGGTGGCGGGGGACGTGACGGGGCCCCGTGAGCTGAAGACGGGGAACGTCAAATACGGCCACGTCCACTCGTACAAAACGGAGCGCTTGGAGCGGGCTTTCGCACGCTGGCGCGAGCTCCCCGAGGACGGGTCCACGGGCCGAGACGACTTCAAAGCATTCTGTGAGCGGGAGGCCCACTGGCTGGACCCTTGGTGCGCCAGGGCCGAGCGCGAAGCGGAGGGCGACGACCGGGACCGGGCCGCGGACCGGGCACGCTTCCTCCAGTTCGTCTTTGATCTGCAGTGGACGAGCCTGCGCGCCTACGCCATGGAGCGCGGCATCAAGCTGATGGGGGATGCGCCGATCTTCGTGGGGGCAGATTCCGTCGACGTGGAATCCCACCCCGAGTTGTTCAGGCTCTCCGCGGACGGCTCACCCGAGGTTTTGACCGGCTGCCCCCCCGACGGCATGAACCCGGACGGGCAGCTTTGGGGCCATCCGCACTACGACTGGGAAGCCCACAGGGACCAAGGGTTTCGATGGTGGCGGGACCGCATGGCGCGCCAGATGAGGCTATTCGACGCCGTGCGCATCGATCACTTTATCGGCTTCCGGAACGCCTGGGAGATCCCGGCCGGTGCGGAGACTGCGGCGGACGGCCACTGGGCGCAGACCCCCGGCGAGGAGCTTCTCGACGCCATCCAAGACGAACTCAGCGGCCTGCCGCTCATTGCCGAGGACCTTGGCTCCGTCACCGATGAGGTCCTTGCCCTGCGCGATGCCTATGGGCTGCCCGGAATGCGGGTGCTCCAATGGGGGTTCTCGCCGGGGTCGTACCACGCGCCTCACGCTGCCCCTTTGAACTCGGTCTGTTACCCCGCGACCCACGATAACGACACCTGTGTCGGCTGGTGGCGCAGCCTTCCCCAAGAGGAGCGTAAGCGCTTCCGGGCGGCCACGGCCGGCCAAGGGAAGAGCGTTGCGAGAGATCTTGTCCGCATCGCTTGCGGAACGAGGTCCCACACCGCGATCGTACAGCTACAGGACGTGCTCGGCCTCGGCCGAGCAGCCCGTACCAACACCCCCGGTAAGCCCACAGGCAACTGGGTCTGGCGCGTCAGTCGCGCTGATCTCTCCGCACCGCGTGCGCGGCGCCTTCGGGAATTGCTCGAAGCCACCGATCGCATCCCCAATCCATGACTCCGAAGACCCTTCGAAAGCGCATCCACGCCCTCGCCCTCGACCTGCGATGGACCTGGTGCCCCAAGACCCAGGCCGCTTTTGCGGCCATCGATCCCCTCCTTTGGGAGGCCACCAACCGAGCCCCCCTCGAGGTGCTGCGGCGCGTGACCGAGGCGCGGCTTCTCGCTTGCGCGGAGGACGCGGGCTTTGGCAAAGCCCTCGACGCCGCAGAGAAGGCCTCGGCGGCTTACTACGGCGGCAAGACCTGGTTCGACACCAAGGTGAAGAAGAAGGCGCCGAGGCTGCGCGTCGCGTACTTCTGCAGTGAGTTCGCGATCCACGAGAGCCTGCAGCAGTACTCGGGCGGCCTTGGGGTGCTCGCGGGTGACCACGTGAAGTCCGCGTCGGACCTCGGCGTGCCCTTCGTGGGCGTGGGCCTTCTCTATCGCCACGGTTACTACATCCAGGAGATCGCGGCGGACGGATCGACGCGGGTGCTGTACCCGAACGTCGACTTCGGGGACCTCCCGATCACCGACACCGGCGTCGAGGTTCTTTGTCCCCTCGGCGGCAAGGAGGTTCGCGCGAAGGTCTGGCGCCAGCAGGTCGGTCGCGTGCCCCTGTTCCTGCTCGATGCCGACATCGAGGGCGAGCCCAAGGCCCACCGTGAGCTGACCCAAGGCCTCTACAAAGGTGAGCCCGACCTCCGTTTGCGCCAGCAGGTGCTGCTGGGCGTCGGCGGCATGCTGGCCCTTGAAGCGGTGAAGCAGCGCCCGACCGTGGTGCACCTGAACGAAGGCCACGCGGCCTTTGCCTCCGTGGAGCGCATGCGTGGGCTCATGGCGAAGGGTAAGTCGTTCGACAAGGCCCTCGAAGCGGTCAAGGCGTCGACGGTCTTCACGACCCACACGCCGGTTCCGGCGGGGCACGACCGTTACGGGGCCGCCGACGTGGCGAAGTACATGAGGACCCACCTCAAGGCCATCGGCCTTTCGAAGGAGGCCTTCGCGGACATGGCGCGCGAGAACCCCGGCGACAAGCTGGAGCCGTTCTGCATGACGGTGCTTGGGCTGCGCACTGCGCACCGCGTCAACGGCGTCGCGAAGCTCCACGGCGAGATCAGCCGGGACATGTGGAAAGGGGCCTACGGCCTCGACACTCCGGACGATGTGCCGATTGGTCACATCACCAATGGCGTGCACACGCGGACTTGGCTCGCGCCCGAGGCCGAGGCCATGTACACGAAGTGGATCAAGCCCAAGTGGAACAGCGCCGACCCGAAGGCCAACCCCTGGGCGAAGGCCGACAAGATCCCGCTCGAGGTCCTCTGGGAACTGCGTAAGACCCTGCGGGCAAAGCTCGTGCACTTCGTGCGCACGCGTTTGGCTCGCCAGGCCGAGCGGCGCGGCGAAGACCCGTCGGAGGCATGGCGCACCTTTGACGACAACGCTTTGACCCTCGGCTTTGCCCGGCGCTTTGCGACCTACAAGCGCGCGCCGCTGATCTTCAAGGAAGCCAAACGCCTCGCGGCTCTCCTCGGGGATCCGGACCGCCCCGTGCAGATCGTCTTCGCCGGCAAGGCTCACCCCCGCGACGGCGGCGGGCAGGAGCTCGCGCAGATGGTGCACAAGATGGCCGCGAAGCCAGGCTTCCGTGGGCGCGTGGCGCTCATCGAGGAGTACGACATGCGCGTGGGCCGAATGCTGACCAGCGGCTGCGACGTGTGGCTCAACAACCCCATTCGACCCAACGAAGCCAGCGGCACGAGCGGCATGAAGCCGCCCCTGCACGGCGGTCTCAACGCGTCGATTCTCGACGGCTGGTGGCCCGAGGGCTTCGACGGTACCAACGGTTGGGCCGTGGGGGATGAGAGCGAGTTCAAGAGTCGCACGAAGCAGGACGCCTACGACGCGAACGCTTTGGTCACGGTCCTCGAGAAGGAGCTGATCCCGATGTTCTACCAGCGCGGCAAAGACGGTCTCCCGAAGAAGTGGCTCGAGAAGGCACGCCGCTCCCTCGTGTCGGTCCCCGGCACGTTCAACACGAGCCGCATGGTCGGCGAGTACGTGGACGCCTACATCAGCTAGCGTCGCCCGCGGATGTCATGAAAAGGCCGGCCCCGTTCGATGAACGGGGCCGGCCTGTCTTCTAACCGCGAGGGCCTCTCACCGGCGGTCCGACGTCTCCAGGTATTCGAGGCCGCTCCGCGCGGCGTCCCGAATGGTTGGGTCGGGATCGGAGAGGGCCCTGATCAAGCGGGGGAGCTCTTCGGCGGCGCCGAGGCGGCCCAGGCCCTTGAGGGATTCAGCCCTCGCTTCGGCCGATGTGCCTTCGGCCTCGAGGATTTGGATGAGCTCTTTCACGGCGCCTGCACGGGCGGCCGCCACGCCGAGGCCATCGACGAAGCGTCTCTGGGCGGCCTGCCAGTTCTGGATCTCCTCCACCGCCGCCATGATCTCGTCGCGGATGTCCTTGCGGTCATAAGCGCGCCGCGCCAGTTCGAGGAGAAGGCCAGCCGCGTCGTCGTTCAAGTAGTTCGTCGCAGCGTCGAGGGCGATCGACCAGGCCTCGGTATCAGGGTGCACGAATTCGAACACCACCTCGAGCAGCTCGAAGTCCTGGGGACGGCCCTTGCAGCGAATCTCCTCAACGACGGTGATCGCGAGTTCCTGATCCACGCGAACGAGCTCCTTCATGAGCTCGATGCGATCGGGGCGCTCCGAACGCATGATCCCGCTGATCGCCCCCTTGAGCAGCGGTCGTTTGCCGAACTTGGTCCAGGTCTCGGGTGGGAAACGTTGGAGCACCGCCTCGATGAGTTCTGGGGCCTCCACTTCGATGCGCACGTCCAAGAGCACCTCGTCTTTGAGATCGGGCCGGGCCAAGGCCGCTGTGAGGAAGAGGACCGGATCGATTCCGTTGTGGGCGAGGTGGCCTTCCGTACCTACCGTCTGCCCCGCGTCCACGTACGCATCGAGAATTGCCTCGGCCGTCTTGGCGGGATCCGAGACCTTGTGTTGCCCGCGGGCGATCAGCGTCTTGACGAGCCAAACGCGTGCATCCGGAGTCATCGTGCGATCCTCGAGCATTCGCTCCGCCATGGCGCCAGATAGACGACGAACCTTCATCGGCATGAGCTGGTCGGGGTCCGCGCCCGGGATGCGCCCGAAGGCCTGGACGTAAGGCTCAAGGAACCGAGTTCCAAATCCCACCGTGAAGTCACGGATGAACTCGGGCACCTCTGGCGGAGCGGACTCTGCGAAGTAGAAGCGTTGCCAGAGGGCTGGGTCTGCGCGCTCCGTCAGCCAGGCGAGGGCCTCGCCCATCCGGAGCGGGTGGCGGAAAGCCGCCGTGCGGACGTGAGTGAGGACTTCCTGTGCCGCGCTGTCGGAGATGAGGCCCAAGGTCTGGGCCTTGGTGAGGGACCCCCAGAACACGTCCGGCTTCTCGATCGAGGCCAGGGGGGAAAGAAGCGAGGCGGCCCCCAGGCCGCCAACGGCTGGGGGTGCTTCCCGGAGGCTCAGCAGGACGGCGTCCGCGGTGCTCTTTGTCGTGCCTTCGTCGAGGAGCGCGGCGTACGCCATGACCAATCCGATGACCTGCGGGGCCCTTGCGACGGTGGCGGCCTCGTTCAGGGTCTCGTTGGAGATGAACCGAGCTCCGTCCTTCTTGAGGAGATCAAGTGCCGCACGGATGGCGGCCTCACAGGCGGAGTCAGGGGCGCCCGCGGAGAAGATCGAGAGGAGTGCCTTCTCGTAGGCGGTATCCACCGTGGGGAGGACTTCGGTTCGGTCGACCGCGGCCGGGAGGCTGCCGAGCTGACGGGACGTCATCCACGGTCCCAGGCTCCGGGCCACTTCGAGTCGCACTTCGAGGGAGGGGTCCGAGGCAAGGGCGTAGGTGGCCGTCAGGTCCCCGACGTTACGGAGAGCGCGGACGGCTGCGCCGCGGACGCTCGGGTCGGTGTGCTTGAGGGCCGACTTCAGCATCGACGTCGAGCCCACGTGGGGAGCTTTGGTGCCATCGAGATGCGTGCCGAGGATGGCCGGTATCGCGCTCTCGAGGTCCCCGGGAATCCAGCCGCGCCGATAGAGCGTGGCCGCGATGTCCCGGAGAAGGGACAGTTTCACGCTGGGCTCCGCCATGAGCCCCTTCAGGGTCGCCGTGACATGGGGCGAAGTCGGTTCGTCACCGCGGCCAGGGCGAAGGCGCCACATGGACGCCGGCTCGAGGGGCCGTGCGTTCTGTAATGCGACCGCCACCCGGCGTTTGATCAAGATGTCCTTCGTTGCGGCCATCTGCGACGCGACTTCGAGCCCCTGGGCCGGGTCGATCTCCATGAGCGTCGCGAGGGCGTCGACGGATCCCGGCGCGGGGAGCTGGCCGTCGATGGCTAGCGATAGATCGCGCAGGCTAGGGGTGGCCCGCGGACCGAGCTGCTGGATCAAATCGGCGGCGCCCCGGGAGACGGCATCGCGAACGTAGCGGTCAATGGCGGCGTCGGCCGGGCTGTGGAGCGTCTCTTGGGGCGCGGCAGCCCTCGATGTCTGTCTTGTGCGGCTGTCGATGAGCGCCCGGACCTCGGGCGTCATCAGTGCGGCCCGGCGAGCCTTTGCAACGGGGCTGGGGGGCGCACTCGTTCCGGGGGCGCCCGTTCGGTTAGCGATGGCAGCGGGGGCAGCGCCGGCTTCGAGTGCGGCCAGGGCCTTTGCGACACCATCGGTATCACCAGCGCCCATCATCGCGATGATGAGGCGAACCTCGATCGAAGTGAGCAGGTCCACGAGGCCAGCTTCACCCGGGGAGGCTTCCGCGGTCACGCGGACCCGGTCGCGGAGCTTCCGCAGTGACTCCCGCGCTTGGCTACCGGAGGAGCGAGTGAGGACCTCAAGCTTCCATGATGCGTACTCTTGGATCAGCTCCGGGGCCGTCGACGGCTTGGGAGCGGGGAGCTCTTGCGGGCTCGGTGGGGGCGTGCCTTGCGCCCCAGTCTTCCCAACGCTGGAAAGGGGCGCTGCGGCCGCCCGGGAAGGGGCGGTCGCAGCGGGGGAAGCAGCGGGGGAAACCGACGATGCTGAATCGGGGTCTGTGCCCTGGGTCTTTCGTTCCTGGCCGAATGGGGCGCCCGGGAAGCTGGGAGCCGCAAACGAAACGAGACTGGTGCCAAGGGCTACGAGAGCGACGGTGGGCCAGGGGCCTGCCTTGCTCAGGGAAATACGATTCATACGAGTCATCAGATATTGGCTCTCCTTCGGGCCGATGGCGCATTTTGTATGCGGCAGGGTCGGCTCGGTTGTCACTCGGTTGTGCTTTGATGTCATCGAGTTGTGAAGGCGGCCCGGGGAGGTTCAGGAAGGGCGTTCTAGGCCTCTGAATGGGTCACGAAGCGGTATCCGACGCGGTGAACGGTGATGAGGTGCTTGGGGCTCTCGGGTGAATCCTCGATCTTCTTCCGGAGTTTCATCACGTGCTGGTCGACCGTGCGCGTCGTCGGGGCCTCGTCGGCGCCCCAAACCGCGTCGACGATCTTCATGCGATCGAGGGTCTCACCGTCGTTCCGCAAGAAGAACTGGAGCAGGTCCATCTCGCGCCGGGAGAGCCCGTGGCGCTCGCCCGACCGCACGAGGCTGTAGGCGCGGAAGTCCACGGTGACACTTCCGAAGTGGACTTCGTTGACGCCGTCGATCTCATTCACCCCGGGGGTCGAGCCGCCTTTTCGGGCGAGGGCTGCCCGCAGGCGGGCGAGGACCTCCATCGTGGAGAATGGTTTGACGATGTAGTCGTCCGCACCGAATTCGAAGCCTTGGATGCGGTCCAGCTCGGACCCGCGGGCGGACAGGATCAGGACCGTCGCCGTGAGCCGATCTTCCCGCAGGGCACGTAGGACCTCGAAGCCGTCGCGGCCGGGGAGCATGACATCCAAAAGGATGGCGTCGGGGTCCTCGCGGAGTGCGATCTCCACGGCCGCATTGCCGTCGCCGGCCTCCAGCACCGTGTACCCCTCCGATCCGAGCACGTCCACGAGGGCCATGCGGATCGACTCCTCATCCTCAACTACTAATACTCGCGTCATGCAGCTTCGTCCTCTCTTCGGTCCTGTTCCGGGAAGGTGAGTTTGAATTGGGTGCCAATGGCGGTCGCTTCAATCGACGCGTCGCCCCCGTGACCCCGTGCGATCGCTCGCACGATAGCGAGTCCGAGCCCCGTACCGGAGTCGATGCTCGAGGTGTCCGTGCCATCCTTCGAGACGCCCTTGCGTGTCTTGCGGCCGTCGAGGCGCTCGAAGGGGGCGAACACGGCTTCGTAGTCCGTGGGGTCGATCCCCTTGCCTTGGTCGGCGATGGTGAACCGAAGTGTGCCGCCCGAGTGTTCGATCACGACGTCGACTTGGGCAAGCCCGTCATCCGACTTGCCATACTTCAGGGCATTCTCGAAGACGTTCCAAACCGCACGGTGCACACCGTCGGGGTCGACGGACAAGGACTCGGGCAGGTCACCTCGGTGTATCGTGAGCTTTGCGCTCACGGACGTCGCGCTTTCCCGCATGGCCCGCTCAAGCTCTTCGAGGAACGACGCGGAGGCGATGTCTTTTCGCTGAATGCGCGCCCCCTCGCCGCGATCGATGCGAGCGCCGTCGAGAAGGTCTTCCACGAGGCGCCGGAGTCGCTGTGCCTCACGGCGGATTCTCGAGTAATACCGCCCGCGGGTGGCAGCGCTGCCTTGGCCGACCCGTCCCTGTTCGAGCGTCTCCGCCATCAGCAAGATCGCCTGTGTGGGTGTCCGCAGGTCGTGGGAGACGCTGGCGACGAACGTGCTACGCAGGGCGGCGAGGCGGCGGGAACGGCCCAGGGATCGGGCGCCGAGGAGGGAGACACCGAGAACGGCTAAGGCCAGGACCACGAGCGCCCCGCGCAGGAGTGCAAGTCGCGTCAGCTCGCCCCGGGCTGCGGCTTCTGGGTCCTGGTGGAGAATCGAGTAGGTGCGGAGGAGCTGGGGCAGGCGAACCGGGCCGTAGAGGACTTCAGCTTCTCCAGAGGCGGCTTTGACGGGCCCCGTATCGGTCCCTTGCGCCCGGCCAGAGTCTGGATCGAAGCGAAGCTCGAAAGGAGGGCGTACTTCGTCAGCCGTGGCGCGCAGGAGAGCATGCTCTAGGTCGGCTTCGCGGAGTGCGGCGACTGTGAGGCCCGACCCATCGCGACGGATGGCGATCAAGGAATTGGCGACCTGCGAAGAGGGGGTAAGCTGCCAACCCAATCCTGACTCCGGAAGCTCGACGCCGTCGAGCCATTGCCGGCCGGCGGCGTCAATGCGGGCTTGCATCCGGAAGGCCGCGTCCCAGTTGAAGGCCTCGCTGGAGTCGAGCCCCTCGGCTGGCGACGTCAGCATCTTCTGGAGGGCGCTCCACCAAGCGTCGGCCTCAAAGCGCAGTTCCCCCGACTCCGCCGTCCAGCGGTCCATGGGGGGAGGTAGGTCCGGAACGTCGTCGAGGAGCAGCTCGTAAGCACGGCGCCTGTCGATGGGCGGGACGAGGCACGCCAGCAATTCGATGGACGTGCCTTCGAGGTAGGAGGGGCGATCGATGGCCGCGATCTTTTGCCGCTGAGCCGCGACCTCATGGGGCTCTTCCAGGGCACTCCACCAGCGCGCCAAAGCGAGGCAGCACTCCGCCAGTCGGGGGTCCTCGGCGCCCAGCCGCGCGGCGTCACGGGCCGTGGAGATGGCGGCTGCCCGGTCCCCCCTGGCCGCGGCGCCGTAGGCGGACTCGAGCAGGACCTCGAAGAGACTGGTCGGGTTGGATTCGAGGGGCGCCGGCGGAAGGGCACCCGTGTGGGGGACGTCGCCCAGGGATGAGCTCCCCGCGTTCCCTATTCGAAGCACCTCGCCCAGGTGTGGGCTGGGCGTGGTCTTGGACCGCAGCATCGCCTGCCACGCGAGCCGGACGAGGTCTCCGCTGGCCCGGGCGCTACGGCCTGCCTGGGCCCGGGCGGCGAGCCTTGGGTCCCCGAATGTCGACGTGGCCGCCAAGAGAAGCGTCCCCGCGATGATGGCTCCCAGGATCGCGATGATCTGGGAAGGGATCTTGGGGCGTCGGGACGGGCGGATGGGCATAGAGAATCACCCATAACGTACGACGGGTGCTCCGGGGGGGCGTCACCAAGTTGTGAAGGGGCGAGGAGGGCTCGTCGGACGCGTATCACGGAGCCTTCCGTCTTTGATGGCCGGCGTGCCGTGCGGGCAAAGGGTCGCGGTGGGGGGGCTCGGCTGGCTTCCCGCGGCTGCCTTCCGTTCGCTGGGGCCTCGGTCGGCCCCAAGCGGCGTGGGGGACACCATTTTGGGGCATTGGATGAACCGGATCGGCCCCGCCACACGACTCATTGGTGCCGCAGGTGCCACCGCGGCCTCTTACTCGCTTGAATGTTGATGCTGCTCGCACGGGCGCGCTCGACCCCGACCCTCAAAGATCTGAAATGAATCGTCTCTCTATCCTGCTCGCTCCCTTGGGGTTTGGGCTCCTGGCCCCCCTGTCGGCCCAGACGACATCGGCTCCTGCTCCGGCCCCCGCCGTCTCTGGCCTGGCGCAGCAGGTGCCGGTTCCAGTTTCCGTCGCGGCCAAACACGCCGGGACCTACCACGTTGCGACCGGGACCTGGACGCGGCGTTCCAATGTCCAGGCTTTCGGGGTGAACAACGACGTCATCTATGCCAACACGGCCCAAAGCGGATACTACTACCCCGCCGTAGGGCCCCTGGGCAGCGCGTCGCTCGCGACGATCATCGACGAGGGGGGATTGCCTGGTACGAGCAACCTGACTCCCTTCGCGGGGACGGTGGACCGGGACGGCTATCGGGTCAATGCCTTTGAGATCGCCTACTGCGATTTCGATCCGACCCCAGGGGTGGCGGGTTGGGAGATCGGATTCTTTGACTCTTACTCCCCGTGCACCATCGACCTCACGCCGGATTACCTCGTCTCCGTGACCGGGCTCCCCTCCAATGGGTGCTGGATCCTCAACATCGACCTCACCAACACGGCCGAGGAGTTCTGCATTGGCGCGGACGGCGGGGAGACGGATCCCGGTTGGAACAACGACCCGGACCGGGACTCTTTCGGATGGAGCCATCGTTACGTAGGCACCGGCGTGGGGGCCGCAGGCTTCCTCATCGCGGGGGACCCCGCGGCCACGGATCCGGGCTGGATGCCGGGCATGATTCCAAATCAGGGCAACGGGACCTACTACGGCGGCGCCAGCCCGTGCGCTGGAAGCACCGGGTACTTGACCCAGGATCAATTCCTGACGGTTGGGCCCTTCTCAGGCACGCCGATGCCCGGGTGCTTCTTCTTCGGCAGCTATCAGGGGAGCGGCACTTGCGGTCAACTCTCGTCTCCCTTTGCCTCGTTCTACTTCCAAGTCTTCGCTGACGACGCGGGGTGCACTCCGGCGGATGTCCAAGGGGTCGGGGTGAGCTACTGCGACTCCACCCAGAACTCCACCGGGGACATGGGGAGGATCCGGGCGCTCGGGAGCGAGGAGGCCGCCGCCGATTACGTCAGGCTTGTGGCGGATCGGCTCCCCGCAAACGAGATCGGCTTCTTCTTCACCTCCGAGACCGCAGGGTTCTCGCCGACACCGGGCACGCATCTTGGCAACGTCTGCGTCGCGGGCAACATCGGCCGCTTCAACGGAGTCAATCAGGTGCTCTCGACCGCCGCGGCGGGCCGGATCGAGCTCGGCTCGATGGATGGCCTCTGGGATACCACCCAGATCCCCCGAAGCCAGGCGGGCAACACGTACCCGGCTATGGCCGGCTCAACGAGCTACTTCCAGTGCTGGTTCCGGGACGTTCAACCGACGGGCGGCGCCTCGAACTTCACCAACGGCGTCGCGGTCACGTGGGAGTAGCGGCGTCCGCCCGGCGCCGGCCGGCCGGCGCCGGGGGACATTTTTCGAATCGATTCATGGGCCCAGGTGCGTAGGTCAAAGGTGGGGGCGTCGGGCGAACGATTCGCCATAATGGGGGCATGAACGCCTCCGATGATTCCCTCGGCGCTGGTGCCATTTCAGGCTCCACCCCTGAGCCCGCACCGAGGAAACGAGCCGCTTACGTCCCCGCCGTTGGCCCCCGACTGAACAAGCTCCTCGCGCTGGTCTTTGGGTTGTTTGCACTGCTCACGGTCAACGCGGTCTACCTCGTCGTCATCCGCTTGGCGGGCGAGTGGACGGGCGAGTCCTACGAGAACCTCTTCTACCTCTACATGTTCCTGGGGCACCTCGTCCTGGGGGCGATCATCGTGATCCCTGTGATCGTCTTTGGCCTTGTGCACATGCGCAACGCCAAGGGCCGGCGGAACCGCCGGGCGGTGCAGGTGGGGTACGGACTTTTCGCCGCGGCGATCGGGCTGCTCGTGACGGGGATCGTATTGACGCGGATTGAGGGCGTCATCGTCGTGAAGAGCCCCGCGGTGCGCAGTGCAGCCTATTGGGCGCACGTGATCCTGCCCCTCGCCTGCGCTTGGCTATTCATCCTGCACCGGCTGGCCGGCAAGAAGATCCGGTGGTCGGTGGGCATCAAGTGGGCCGCGGTGTCGGCGGTTTTTGCGGGCGTGATGCTCTTCTTCCAGGTGCAAGATCCCCGCAAGTGGAATGAGGTGGGCAACCCCGACGGCGTCCAGTACTTCTACCCGTCGCTGGCGCGGACGGTGAACGCCGACTTCATTCCTGAGCACATCCTGCAGAACGACAAGTACTGCCTCGAATGCCACGCCGACGTGCACGAGAGCTGGATGGCCAGCGCGCACCATCTCTCGTCGTTCAACAACGACCCCTACCTCGATTCGATTCGCCTGGTGCGGGAGATGGCCATGGAGCGGGACGGGAACGTCAATGCCTCCCGCTTCTGTGCGGGGTGCCACGACCTGGTGCCGTTCTTTAGCGGCAAGTTCAACGATCCGAACTACGACATGGAGCGTGATCCCACCGCCCACGCCGGGATCACCTGCACGGCATGCCACGCGATCTCAGCGGTGAACAGCCCCCGGGGCAACGGGGACTACACGATCGACACGCCGGTGCACTACCCGTTTGCGTTCTCGGAGAACGCCGCGTTGAAGTGGGTCAACGAGCAGCTCGTGAAGGCCAAGCCGGCCTTCCACAAGAAGACTTTCCTGAAGCCCTTGCATAAGACCACGGAGTTCTGCGGTACGTGCCACAAGGTGCACATTCCGGAGGAGCTGAATAACTACAAGTGGCTGCGGGGACAGAACCACCAGGACACGTTCCACTTGTCCGGGGTGTCTGGCCACGGCGTGACGAGCTTTTACTATCCGGAGAAGGCGGAGGAGAGCTGCAATGAATGCCATCTGCCGCTCATCGAATCGAGCGACTTCAGCGCCCGTGTTCGCGACGATAGCGGAGTGACAAAGACCCTGGACCACCTGTTCCCATCGGCCAATACCGCGGTACCGACGCTCGCCGTCGCCAAAGGCCATGTGACTGAGGCTCAGGCCAAGAAAGCGGTGGAGTCTCACCAAGCGTTTAACGAGGGCGTTATGCGGGTCGATATCTTCGGCGTCCGCGAGGACGGCGACATCGGAGGCCATCTGATCGCACCCCTGCGCCCCGAGGTGCCGACGCTCGTTCCTGGGCGAACGTACCTGCTTGAGGTTGTTGTGCGGACCGTCAAGATGGGGCACACGTTCACCCAGGGGACCACCGACTCCAACCAGATCTGGCTCGACGTCGCGGCGACCGCCGGAGGTAAGACCATTGGCGCAAACGGCGCGATGAACCCGGGTTCGGGCATCGTCGATCCCTGGGCGCATTACCTCGGTGCGTTCGTTCTGAACCGCAACGGAGACCGCATCAACCGACGCAACGTGCACGAGATCTTCACGCCGCTCTACAGCCATCAGATCCCCCCGGGTGCGGCGGACACGGTTCACTACCGACTGACGGTTCCAGAGGATGCGACCGGGTCGATCGACGTGGCCGTCAAGCTGCGTTACCGCAAGTTCGAGACGGAGTACATCCGCCTGATCAAGGATGATCCTGAGTGGGTCAACGACCTTCCGATTCTTGAGCTCGCCGAGGACACGCTGACGTTTCCCGTGGGCGCGGCTGGGACGCCTTCCGTGGAGAGCGGGGAGTCGGCGATCCCCACCTGGCAGCGTTGGAACGACTTCGGCATCGGGCTTCTGCGTAAGGCCGGTGGAGCGCAGCTGCGCCAGGCGGAGGAGGCCTTCAAGGAAGTGGAGGCCCTCGGCCGCCCCGACGGGCCGCTCAATTTGGCGCGGGTCTACTTGGCCGAGGGGCGCGTTGACAAAGACGCCCCCGACGCCCTGCGCCGGGCCCAGGGATTCACGCCGCCCGCTCGGGAGTGGTCGGTGCTCTGGTTCACGGGGCTCGTAAACAAGCAGAACGGCCGGCTCGACGAGGCGATCTCGAACTTCGAGCAGATCGTCGAGGGGGGCTTCGCCCAGGCCAAGGGCCGGGGCTTTGATTTCTCGAAGGACTGGCGCGTGCTCAACGAGCTGGGGGAGACGGTGTTCGAGAGGGCCCGCCAGGAGCGCGGCGAAGCTCGCCGCGCGGCACGGGAGGATCTCCTGAACCAGGCGGCGGCGTGGTTCCAGCGGACCCTGGAGCTGGATCCAGAAGATGCGGCTGCGCACTACGGACTCTCCCAGGTGTTTGCCGATCTAGGTCAAGACGACGCCGCCCAGAAGCACGCGGACCAACACGCCAAGTACAAGGTCGACGACAACGCCCGGGACGTGGCGGTGGCAAAGGCCAGGGCCAGCTACCCTGCGGCGGACGTGGCCTCCGAGGCCGTCGTGATCTATGACCTGCACCGGGCGGCTTCCGCCGCCCCGCGCGAACCGAAGTAATGCCTACCTCCAACACAGACGAACGGGACCCCCTCGTTTCTGAGAACACTCCCGAAAGCGACGCGCCCTACGGGGAGGACGACGGCGATGAGATCATCGGTCTCGCCTTCCGCCGCTCTCTCTTGGTCATCGCCCTCGTCGGCGTGGCTGCGGGTGCGATCTACTTCCTGCAGCGCTCGGAGGAGCCGGAGGAGGTCGTCATCGACAAGGATGCGGGCAAGATCGAGAACCTGGAGGTGGACGCCGACGTGCTCCCCACCGTGAGCTTCACCGACATCACCACCGAGGCGGGGATCGATTTTGTTCACCAGAGCGGCGCGACCGGGGACAAGCTCCTGCCTGAGACCATGGGCGGCGGCGCGGCGTTTTTTGATGCGGACGGCGACGGGGACCAGGACCTGCTGCTGATTAGCGGGCGGCCCTGGGCGGCGGCGCCGGAGGCCTCGTTCCATCGGCTGTACATCAACGATGGCAAAGGGCAGTTCGTGGACGGAACCGAGGGGGCCGGGTTGGTTTCCGATCACTACGGCATGGGAGTGGCCGTGGGGGACGTCAACGGGGACGGGTGGACCGACGTGTTCATGACGGGGGTCGGTGGCAACCGGCTCTTCACCAATGAGGGCGGCGCGTTCACGGACGTAACCGATACCTCGGGCCTCGCCGGTACAGACGACGACTGGACCACGAGCGCGGGCTTCTTCGACATGGACGGGGACGGGGATCTAGACCTCTTCGTATGCCACTACGTGACGTGGTCCCGGGCCATCGATGATGAGCTGAGCTATACCCTCAACGGGAACGACCGGGCCTACGGCCCGCCCATGAACTACCAGGGGACGTTCTCCAGCCTCTACCGCAACAACGGGCAGGGCCAGTTCGAAGACGTGTCGGAGGCCGCTGGCATTCGGATCGCGAATCCCGCCACGGGGGCCCCCATGGGCAAGGCCCTCGGCGTTTCGTTCGCGGACGTGGACCGGGACGGGGATACCGATATCTTCGTGGCGAACGACACGGTCCAGAACCACCTCTTTGTCAACGACGGCCAAGGGGCATTCGAGGAGGTGGGCGGGGAGACCGGCTTTGCCTTCGATCGCAACGGCGGGTCCACCGGCGCCATGGGCATGGACATCGGCGATCACCGGGGCGACGGGTCCCTTGCGGTTTGCATCGGTAACTTCGCCAACGAGATGTCGTCGTTCTACGTGAAGGACGATCGCCGCCTGCGATTCACCGATGACTCCATTGGGGAGGGCATCGGTTCACCGAGCCGGTCGCGCCTGTCGTTCGGGCTGTTTTTCTTCGACTACGATTTGGATGGCCGTTTGGACCTCCTGCAGGTGAACGGGCACCTGGAGGAGAGCATCAACGAGGTGCAGCCGAGCCAGACGTACCTGCAGCGGCCCCAGCTCTTTTGGAACCAAGGACCGGACGCGCGGCGGTGCTTCCTCGAGGTGCCGACGGAGACGGCGGGGGCCTTGGATCGAGATCTCGCCGGGCGGGGCTCGGCCTACGCGGACATCGATGGGGACGGCGACCAGGACGTCCTGATCATGCAGGTGGGGCGTGCGCCCATGTTGCTTCGGAACGACCAGTCCCTCGGGCGGCATTGGCTGCGGGTCGCGGTGGAACAGGATGGGCCGAACGCCGCAGGCCTCGGGGCCGAGGTGCGCCTGACTCGGGAAGGTGTGACTCTGACGCGGACAGTGACGGCCACCCGAAGCTACCTCTCCCAGTCGGAGCTGCCGGTCACCTTTGGGCTTGGCGAGGATCTCGACGGTTGGAGCCTTGAGGTGACCTGGCCGGACGGGACCGTCGACCCCCAGGGAGTGGTGGCCGAGGTGGACCGCTTGATCACAGCCGTCCGGTCGCGCTAAGGGCGTTGACGCTGTACTGACACACGTGCGAGGAGAGCGCGCCAGCGGGGCGCAAAAACGGCGGAGAGGCCGAGCGGGAACCCTGCGCCTGTTGCGCGGTGTTCGCTCGGCCTCTCCGCCGTTGACACTCTGGCCTTTCGGTGGCCTACAGGCCGTCGATGGCCCAGCCTTTGCGGACCTTGGGCATCAGGAACGCGCTGGCGTCGGGCCGTCCGCGGAAGGACATGGCCTTGCTGTCGTAGTAGAGCGTCTCGTGGGGGAAGCGTAGGGCGACGTTGCCCAGCAG
>CAJXRJ010000046.1 GCA_913058555.1 uncultured bacterium | reverse complement strand
ACGAAAGGCGTGCTGCCACTGCTTGCGCTGGGCATCGGCTGCAACGCGCTCGTCTGCTTGGCGGTCTGGCTGTCCATCGCGGGGCGCAGCGTGACGGACAAGGTCCTCGCGATCGTGTTCCCCATCACCGCGTTTGTCGCCGTCGGGTTTGAACACTCCATCGCGAACTGGTTCTTCTTGCCCTGGGCGATCGCTCTGGGCGCCGAGGAGATCGTCGGCGGCGCCGCGCAGAACCTGCTGCTGGTTACGATTGGCAACATTCTCGGCGGAACGTTGCTCGTAGCCGGCGTGTATTGGGTCGCCTACCTGCGACCCGCCAAGGGCGGTCTGCGTTAGATCGCGAAGTGCCTGGCCGTGCTCGCTCCCCAGTGCTGGGGGCTTGAAGCGCCGACCTAAATGACCCGAGAAGTGCGTATGCGGAGCGACACCCAGCGGTGAGCGTGCGGGCAGCCGGACTGCGCCATTGGCCGCTGCGCCGGCTCAACCCAGGGCACGGGCCAACGGCCCGGAGGTGGGGAGCGGCCGCGGCAGCTTGTTCCGCGTGGCTCTCCGCGAAACTCCCGCGATGGTGTCCCACAGCCGTAGTCGGAGCGACCCGCGAGGAGCAAGTCGATAAGAGCTAGTGCGCAGATGCGCCCTTCCTCGACAACGACCCTGGAGAACTCTGGTCCCTCGCCTTCTCTTGAAGCGGGAAGCATGCGCTTCCTTCGTTTCAATCCATGCCCCCGGCGAGGCATTGCCTCGATAGCCCCATGAGATTCTCTCCCTTCCTGCAGTCCATTGTCGTTGCCACGGCAACACTCCCCGTCGCGCTCGGTCAGGAGCTGAGCGCCACGTCCACCCAAGACTCCGAGGGGCACGCCGTCGAGCCCACGAGCGCTGTCCCTGGCTCCCCTGTCGTTTGGGACGGCGCGGATGTCCTCGCTGGAACGGCGAGTCCCGCCGCGCGCGGCGAGGTCTTTTATCAACCCGCGGAGACCGCCGCAGCGGCAACCGCTCGATCCGACGAAGAGCTCGCGAATGCACCCGCCATCGACCCGTTCAGCGGCTCAATGCACGAGGCGGTGCATTTCGCCCCAGATGGCGACGCGCTTTGGATTCGCGGCAAGTCCTACAAGGCGCAGGCGTCCGCTGATGGCTTCACGTACATCCCGTTCCTGGGGTCGAATGCACCGAGGAACTACCCCGTCGCCTTCCGCCTTCGATCAGCCGTGCTGTCGGGAGTCCCCCTCGCACTGGACGCATCCGCGGGCGTCTCCCGTGTCGACAACCGAATAGTCCTTCAACGGGGGCCCGTGGACGTCGTGTACGACGTCGCCCTTGAGCAAATCGAGCAGAGCTTCCGCGTCGATGCGGCCGGAGCTGCTGGAGATCTCGTCCTGACCCTCGACGTGCAGAGCGACCTCGTATCGTCGCGCGCGGGCGCTGGCTTCCGGTTCGATGGGCCCGACGGCGGCATGAACTACGGCGCCGCGACCGTTCTCGACGGACGTGGCCGGGCAGCGGGCGTGCCTGCGGAGCTGCAGGGCGGCGTCTTGACGCTCACCGTGCCGGCGTCCTTCCTGCTCGCCGCCGAGGGCCAGATCGTCGTGGACCCCATCCTGACAACGTTCACGGTCGACACCGCGAGCGGCGACCAGGGCAACGTCGATGTCGCGTACGACGCCACGTCGGACAGCTACACGTTCGTCTACGAAGACACGTTCTCCGCCACCGATAGGGATCTCTACCGAAGGACGTACCAATCCAATGCCACCTACGTGGGCGGCGGGTACGTCGATTCCAGCGCTGACGATTGGAGGAACCCGAGCATCGCCAACCTCAACGGAGAGGATGCGTACCTGATCGTGGCGGCACGTAGCTCGGGGACGGGCTACAGCGATATCGTCGGCCGGACCCTCGGCGCGGGCCCCTTCTTGCTCGGGCCGGTGGTCGTGATTGGCGACACCGGAAGTTCCACCCGTTGGTCCAACGCGCGCCCGGACGTTGGGGGTAACTCTACCTCTGCCCCTGGGGGCAGTTTCCTTGTCACGTGGGAGCGCATCTTCAGCCCGACACAAACGCTGCCGCGGATGCGTACGGTCCAGGCAGATGGGACGCTCGGCACCCTGATGACCTTCGATAACGGCGTCGATCTCTCGCGAACCGAAGTGGTCGTCTCGGAGTCAACGGGCAACCCGAGCACGGTCAACGTCTGGAACGTCGCCTACCGGAGCGTGTCCATCCTGACCGGAAGCGAGCAGATCCGTGGCGTCACCGTGAACGCAGCGGGCGCGATCACCAACGGCCCCGGGACCCTCTACCTCGTACCCGCGGGCAGCAGCGCCCGGGACATCGACGTTTCGGACGGTCTGGCGCTCGGTGGTTATGCCCCAACGTACCTTGTGTCCTTCGACAACTACGCGGCCGTCAACAACGACGTCGACCTCGTCGTCTGCCGCAACAACAGCTTTAGGAGACATCTCGATCTCAACCTTCGCGAGCATGCGATCCTGTCGCGCGACCAAGACCAGACCCAGCTCGGGACGACCACCGAGGACTTCCTGGTGACCTACCTCGAGGCTTCCGGCGGGCAATGGACTGCGTACATGACCTGCCTCGATCTCACGGAAGCGTCGGAGATCGCAATCTCCGAGCGCCGGACGTGGCTCGGAACGGCCGGGAGTGCGATCCAAGGCGGAGCGGCGCTCGCCTCTCGGGCGTCGGGCGGTCTCAACAGCCGCTACAGCGGCATCGGTTGGGCCCGATACGATGCCCTGGGCAGCGACTTCGAGATGGAAGGCGCCACCCACTACGCAAGCAACGGCTACGCGGGCGCCTTCCAGTACTGCGAGAGCACTGCCAACTCGACGGGCGATCGCAGCTTCTTGGCGATGGTGGGCTCCAGCTCGACCAGCGCCACGAAAACCCTCGTCGCCTCCGCTCTACCCGGGAGCCAGTTCGGACTTCTCCTGACGGGTAGCAGCATGGACTTTGTGCCCAACCCCGGCGGCAGCCGAGGCAACCTCTGCCTCGGTGGCCAGCTCGGGCGCTACAACGCGCTCGTGTCCATGGCGAGTCCCGGCGGAGTGGTTTCGTTTGCGATCAACCCCGCCGTCATCCCGACGCCGTTCGGGCTCCATGCAGCCGTTGCGGGCGATCGTTACCAATGGCAGCTCTGGCACCGCGACGTGGTCGGCGGTGTCGCAACATCCAACTTCACGAACGCCGTTTCGCTTCTCTTTCAGTGATGTGGATGGACCTCTCAACCGCCCGAGGGTTCGGCTTCAGACGATGGCTCTGAAGGGACCCGATGCAAATGAGGTCCGTGAAGCGCCCCCGCGTCGTCGCCCCAGTGCGACGACGCGGGGGCGCGCTGCTGGACAGCCCGCTCCCGCCACCCACGCACCGAGCATCGTTGCGGAGACAAGTGCCGCAAGGTCAGCGCTCAAGGAACGCTTCGATCTCACCGTTGGATTGGGCGAGGTTGGCCACCGTAGTGGCGGCAAACTCCGGGAGCTCCGACAGATCGGCCGGGGCACTGGGGAGCGACTCCAAGCTCTGAACCCAGCTCCCAACCGTTCTGCCATCACCAAGTAGGATCAAGCGCCCCTTGGAAAGGTCGACCGGGTTGCCCTGGACCATGAGCTTCTCATCGCTGACGGCCCCGGTCACGGGGTCGACCTTGGCCGTATGCTCGACGCGTACGGAGACGCCATCGAGGTCGAATACGTGCGACGAAGCGTAGTCGCCCCCGGTCATCGAGGCGCTACCGTCGCTCGAAGCGGTGTAGACCTTGGTATCGGGATCCATTTGGTTGACGGCGATGAGGTAGCTGAACTCCCGCGCGCCCGCGCCCCGCGTGGTCCCGAAGATGAAGTCGGGCCTGTCCGACCCGGTGTCGACCCCGCCGGCTGTGAATTCGAGGCCGCCGCTCATCGTGGCCGAGCCGGGTGAGCTGAAGGAGCCCTTGGCTTCGTACGAGCAGCCCGCGGCGAGGCTGAGCATCGAGAGCGCTGACAGAGTGAGCCCAATGGGGCTGAGGCCGTGTCGTTTGGATCGCTTGGTCATGTGTCGGTTGGGAGTTGGGGAGCGTTCGGGCGCCTGAGTTACGCCCTTCACCGCTCCTGGCTACGCACTAGGGCCCGTCCCTATTTCGTGCTCTTGGCCGTAGCCTCCAAAGAATGCACCCACGCCTCGAACACTACATTGACCTCGTACGGGACATCACGGCGGAGTCCCTCCCCGACGACCTGATGGTCCCCTTGATCGTCGAGCAAGCCAAGGAGGCGTTCAGGGAAGGCTTTGACCTCCTGCCCTCGCAGAAGGTGCCGGACGGCGCCCATCACGGGCGCCACCTGCTCTACGAGGACCCGTGCTCCGGGTGCGTCGTCATCGCCATGGCCTGGCCCGCCGGCGCCGACAGCCAACCCCACGATCACGGCACCTGGGGCGTCGTGGGGGTTCTCGAGGGCCAGCTCGAACTCACGGAGTACGACGTTTCGGACGACGGTGGCGGCCTCAAGGAGACCGGCAAGGTCCAGGCGGGCCCGGGGGACGTTGCCTACGTGGTGCCGCCCCACAAGGACGTTCATCGAATGCGGAACACGAGCGACTCGACGACCGTCACGGTCCACGTCTACGGAAAGCCGATCGAGTCATGCCAAGCGTTTGACCTCGAGACCGGAGCGACGAGCACGATCACACCGACCTACACGAGCCGGCCGGAGACCCAGACGGCCTAGGTCGCGGCGGCCCAGCACCCAAGACTCCTCCCCTAGGAGTCTCCGGTGCCTCGCTTGAGTTCCACCCTGCCGCCCGCCGCCACGGGCCCGAAGGTCTCCTTCGTTCCGTCGAGCCACGTGATCTCCACTTGCTCGATCGACGTCCCCTCTTCGAGGCCGAAGTGCAGGCGCGGGTCATTGCTGGCGCAGTAGGAGTACGCCCGTTGCACTTGGCGCTGGATGGACGTGCCCTGATCGCGAAACCGAACGACGGCGCCCAGCGCAGCCTGGCCGTCTTTCTCCAGCACAGAGAGCGTCAACGAGGCGCCCTTCTTCGGGGCCACGTTCCTCAGGATCCGCAGCTGGCCGCAGTAGTCATTGATGCAGACGTCCACATCCCCGTCCCCGTCGATGTCCCCGAACGCGGCGCCGCGTGACACGGTCAGTGCCTGGGGGCTCTGCACTTGACCGGGATCCAGCTCCGTGAACCCGCCGCCCGGCTTGCCGGAGTAGACCTGGTCGTACTCGGCGAGCGGCCGCGCCCGGTCCACGGGCTTGCCCGGATGGGTCACCCGCCCGTTGGCGACGTAGACATCGAGCCAGCCGTCGTGATCGAAGTCCGCCATGCCTACTCCGAATCCCGTGGAAGAAAGGCTTGATCCCATGGTGCCGGAGCTGGACGTTCGATCGCGGTAGCCCCGGCGACTGCTCATGTAGAACGTATTCGTCTCGCCGGACAGGTGCGTGACCAACAGGTCCCACTTGCCGTCGCGGTCCATGTCCTCCATGCACGCGCCCATCCCTGCTTCGGCGACCCCATTGCCGCTGAGCGCACACCCGAGGACCATGGCGCGATCCTCAAACGTACCGTTGCCGGAGGCGCTCCAGAGCTGATTCGGCATGCCATCGTTGGCGACATAAAAGTCGACCCCAGGCCGATCGTCGAGATGGCCCCACACCAGGCCGAGCCCGTTACCGAATGCGGCGCCGAGGCCGGCCGCCTCGCTCACATCTTCGAACGTGCCATCTCCGCGGTTGCGGAACAGGGTGTCCCGTTCGGGCGACTGGTAGCGATTGGGGTCGCAGTAGGTGCGCTCCCCGCGCCCGTTCTTACAGGCGGCCTCGTCGCTGGAGTCCCACACGAGGTAGTTGACCACATAGAGGTCGAGGTGCCCATCGAGGTCGTAGTCCACGAAAGCGGCGGAGGTGCTCCACACCGAGCAGGCCGTGCCGCTCGTCTGCGTGACATCCTCGAAGCGCCCGTCCCCGAGGTTCCGGTAGAGAACATTCGACTCCAGATTGGTCACGTAAAGGTCGAGCCGGCCGTCGCCATCGTAGTCGCCAACGGCGCAGCCCATGCCGAAGCCCGTGTCGCCGACTCCAGCCTCCTCAGTCACGTCGATGAACGACCCGTCGCCCTGGTTCTCGAAGAGCCGGTTGCCCCCACTCGGGGTAGCCGACGCGGGGTCCGGATCCAGGTCGCAGCCCTGGAGCGCATACAGGTCCAAGTCCCCGTCCCCTTCCATGTCGAAGAGTGCGAGGCCTGACCCTGCCACCTCGGGCATCCAAAGGCGGGTAGGACCGAAGCCGTGTTGGAAGCGAACGCCGCTCGAAAGGGCCACATCCTGGAACCAGACGCTCGAACCAGAGCCCTCTGTCGAACCGGCGCCGGCGGCATCGGGCCGCGCCGAGTTCGCGGGCGCGTCCCCATTGGAGTCCCCCCCGCAGCCCAGAACGGAGAGCAGGGCCAAAAGCACGGGCCAGGGCGTGGAGTCATGGGTGGGCCTAGCCATCAGTATCCCTGCTTGGTCAGAATCTTGTCCGCACGAACGGCAAAGGGATCACCGGGGGCCAGTCGCGCGAGCTTGCGCTGCTCCGCCCGCGCTTCCGCGCCCCGGCCCGTACTGAGAAGAACCCCGCAGAGTTCGAAACGAATCCGCGGCCGCACATCCGGGTACTGGAGGGCCTCTCGCAGCAGTGCTTCTGATGCGGCGACACCGCCCGACCGGAGCACGGGAACGTTCATGTCGATGTAGGTGCTCGCCTGGGTTTCACCGAGCTCGATCCCCTTGCGGAACGCTTGGATCGACTCGGCGTCGCGGCGAAGGGCCGACAGGATCTGCCCTTGCATCAGGCGTGCCTTGCCCAGTCGGGGCGCCCGTTCCACGGCCTGTTCGCTGGACAAGAGCGCCAGCGCGAGCTCATCGCGTGACTCTGGAATACGCCCCGCCTTGCGCTTGACCTCAGCGCGTCGAAGCAGGCAAGACGCACGATTGAGGTAGGCCGCGTGCTGGTCGGGCGCCTTCGCGATCGCGTCATCAATGATGCGAAGGGCGTCATCGAGTCGCCCGACCCCTTTGTAGGCCACGTGCAGATTGTTCGCGGCCGCCGTGTCGCTGGGATCCGACTCGGCCAAACCCTCCAGGATGGGAATCGCTTGGGCGTGCTGGTCACGCTTGATCATCTCAAGCGCTCGCGCCATTTGGCTGCTCCTGCTCATGGCATAGCGCTTGAGTTCAGCGCTGCCGGGAGAACGAAGCGCCGGGCGCCCCCCCACGTCCTGGACCCCCGACAGAATCTGCTTGGCCTGCTCTTCTTTGCCCAGGGCCAGGTAGGTCTGACCGATCTGGAATCGAATGAAGTTGTCCTCCGGGTAGGACTTGGCCGCGGCGGTCAGCCGTGCAAGGGCCTGTTCAGGCTCGTCGCGCTCCAGCGCTATGAGGCCCAGGCCTAGCTCGCCCAAGCCCTTGGCGCCCTCCCCTGCCTCGACGGTCCGGAACATCGCGGCCGCTTCGTCCAGCTCGCCCCCATCCAGCAGCGCGCAGCCGAGGGCATAGTGGGCTGCGTAGAATGTCGGGTCCTTCGTGACGATCGCCCGCAGCTCCTGAACCTGGCCGTCGAGGTCCCCCCGGTTCTTGAGTGCAGCCGCCAGCTGGAAGCGAGATTCGTGGTCGTCGCTGTCCAGCTCCAGCGCGTTGCGAAACGAGGTTTCAGCGAGCTCCCAGCCTTCGTTGGCGGCCAGCGCCAAGCCGAGGGTCCGGTGCCGTACCGGGTTGCCTGGATCCGCAGCCGCAGCCTCGAACTTGCCCTCCACGAGGCGCTGGACCGAGACCTCCCGACTGAAGTCCTCCGGCACGGAGACGGGCGCGACTCCAGGACTAGATGGGCTTTTCCCGCAGCCACAAAGCTGGAGCGCGGAGCCAAGGATGATGGCGGTGAGGAGCGACGGCATTTCGGGCATCTGAGAAAGCTAACACGGAGCACCTTGCCCCGCTCAATGGCCAGCCATCGGATTCCCCCGGAGGCACGGTTGGTGCCAACCTCCCACTCCCGCGCGAGACCGCCCCCCCCTCGGCGGAGAACCCTGGGCGACAAGGGGGGGGAGCGCCTCCCCAAGCGAGATGATCTACGAACTGCTGCGACAGCCCATTCAGTCCCCCTCAGGCATCCCCTCGGCCGCGGCGCGATCGAGGAGCTGAACCGTGTCGTCGTACATGGCCTCCGCCTTCTCCGTCGTCTCATCGACGCACACCATCCCGAGCTTCCCGTACCCCGCGAGAGCCCCGAGCATGTGGAACACGACGCCGTTCTGGGTCGCTCCGTGAAAGTGGAGCTCGTGGTCGACGACCACGTCGACGAGGTCCACGGGGGTCAGGCGTCGGTACTCGGCCTTGTAGAGGTTGTCGGTCGCGAAGTAGGCGCGCTCCTGGCCCGTCGGGATCCGGAAGGTCCCGGTCTCCTCGTCGTAGCGCCCGTCCGTGAGGAACTCGAGGGTCTGGAACGGATGGGTCGTCCCCCCCTTGCGCAGGTTGATCTCGATGGCACGGTGCTCCCAGCCGGTACCGCGCGGGACCGAAACCACGTCGACCCCAAAACGCCCAAGGGCGCCGCGCTTGGCCAGCACTTCGCCCACCCGCCGGGTGATGTCCTGGATGTCGAGGCGGTAGTCGGCGGCCGCAGGGAATGTGCAGCCCTTGAAGACCTGCCCGCTCGGCCCGCCGAGGATCTGGTCATGGGTCGAAATCATCTCGAAGCTGCCGAGGGGATCGATTCGGCCCTGGCCGGAGGGGGACGTCTTGCGGTCGCCCTCGAGCCATGCCTCGACGATGCCGCCCATCTCGGCGTACTTGGACGAGTAGAGATCCCAGTTCATCCCGTCCGACTCGAAGCGTAGGTCCTTCGGCAAGCTCTCCTCGATCCAGCGCTGGAGCCCTGGACCGCCACTGGGCGCACCTTCAAAACGGAAGACGGCGTTGCCTTCGCCCGACACGCCCTCCTCCAGCTTGACGACCGCCCGCCGGAGCTCAGGATCCCGGCCGCGAAGCTCCGCGAGGGCCTCGGCGACGTCCCCTACGTCGCGCAGGCGCTCGCGGCCGTCCGGCAGCGGCACACCCGCCTCCCGGAAGATCTCGCGGCTGCCGCTCTTGCTCCCGAGGTCGGCGAGGGCGGGGTCGCAGCCATAGATTGGGATCCCAAGCTGGACAGCGAGGGTGCGCTCCTCGGCGTTGACCGTGAAACAGGAAAGGTGTGCGTCGTGGGGATCGCCGATCGCCTCGCGGATGCGGTCCATCAGCCGCGGGCGCTCGAGGAGCTTGGAGGTGAGGGTGCGCTGCGTTGCGTCGTGGCAGGAGATCGTCACAAGGCGTCTGCGGGCGTGCGACGAAGGCACGCCCGTGAGCAGGTGCAGGTAGTAGTCGACGATCGAGGAGTGCAGGGGCGTGCTCGTAAGGTAGATGACGCGCGTGCGCGGGAGGCGCAGCAGCATCAGCATGCATAGAAGCCGCTCTTCGTAGTGCGGGAGCCCCGTCAGCCGCTCGATCACCGCGGAGTCGAAGGTCAGGCTCGGGAGCACGACCACGGTTCGCGGCTCAAGGCGGTGGGGAAAAACGCGCTGATAGAGGGCAGGAAGGCGCGCCTGGAGCGCGGCGAATGCCTTGTGCTCCTCTGGACTGCCGGGCGTCGGGATGGGACTGCTCATGGTCATGCTAGGTCCATGGTAGGCCCTCCCCCACTCACCGACACGGAGATCCCGATGGGGACCGGGAGCCCATGCATTGTTCTACGAACCGACCTCACCAGTTCCCGAGGCAGATGTCCCACGTCAATGTGAACGGCAGGAGCGCGAGGTCGATCGCCAGCGGCAGCCCCAGGAAGAGCGCAGCGGCTTCGGGGCTGTCGATGACCGCCTTGGGATCGCTAGCCAGGCCTTCCGTCATGCGGGGAAACACCTCCTGATTGAGATAGATGGAGCGCGACAACGGGAAGCTCACCTGATCATCCGTCACGCAACCCGCCGAGACGAAGGCACCGAGCGCCGCCAGGGCAAGGGAGCCCGGCCCGACACGCCGTGGCGGCGCCCCACTTCGGTCCGGAGCGATGGCTTCTGGGTTGGATTTCACGTCGACCTGAGGGTAGTGCAAACGGCGACGTACGCCACCCGCCATGGGGCCTGGGCCTCGGGGAAGCGGCGCAAACGGCTCGGAGGGCGCAGCGACGAGCCAATACGCCCGGCTCGGGGGGCCTACGCACTTCATCCCCGGGCTCTGCGCACTCAGCGCTCTGTAGCGCTGCGGATGGGTCGGCATCCTGGGGGCATCATGTCGAAACATCTCCTGAAGACCGCCCGGTCGATCATGCACCATCCCGTGCGTTGCGCCGAGGCCGACGAATCCGTGGTCAAGGCTGCGCGCCGTCTCGCCAAGAAGGGCTGGTCCGGTGCCCCCGTCGTCAACTCAGCGGGCGAGCTTGTCGGGATGCTCTCCGAGGTTGACGTGGTCAATGCCCTCTCGTCCGCTGCGTTCTTTGAAACGCCGCCTCCGACACTCGTCGGTGATGTGATGCATGGCCCTGCGAAGTCGGTTGGTCCGGAAACAGACCTCTTCCAGCTCGTGACACTTGTCGGGACAGGCCCGCACAAGCGCGTGCCCGTGGTCGAGAACGGCAAGCCAATCGGCATCGTCACCCGCAGGGACGTGATGAAAGTGCTGATCGAAGTCGTCGAAGAGCGCTGGAGCGATCGGGCCCTCCCCACCTACGACGCGATCGCGGCGATGGAGGGGACTCACAACCCCTTTCCGAAGCGCTGACTTCGTGTCCGGAGCTGGCTTCTGCTCCACTCGCTGCTCCACTCGCTGCTCCACTCGCTGCTCCACTCGCTGGCCCGATGTCGGATTGCCGCGGTACCGATCCCTCGGTGCCGCGCCTAGTCCTGCTGCAACACGTCTCGCAGTTGATCGCACGCCGCGGCGAATCCCTCATCCGGGGCGCCGCTCGGAGCCGCCCGGCCAGAGATCAAGAAGGCGCGCTTTGCCTCCCCGAGCCGCTCCAAGGCACGCAACCGGAGTGCTGGCCTCGGCCGGACACTCGCTCCGAACTCCTGCGTCATGCGCAAGGCGTCATTGAACGAGAGCGTCCCCAGCAGGCGGTAGGTCCCGTAGAGCCACTCCACGGGAACGCGCGCACGCTTTGCGATGGCGGCAAGCTCTTCGTTCTCCATCGACGGTTCGATGGCAAAGAAGCGCTGCAGGAGCAGCAAAGCCTCGGACCCTTCACCGCGTTCGGCCAGGGTCTGCGCCGCGATGAACCCAGACTGCGCCATCACCTCTCGGAATTCTGGACTGGAACCGCGTAGCCCCCAGCTTCCTGCGCGCGCAGCGGCCTCGTACATGTGGGCGATGCTCGCCGGGTCCTGCCCGGCCTCCTTGGCCTCCGACGCCGTTCGGATGCACGCCATCGCAATGTAGCGAAGGTCCGGATCAACCTGATCGCCCCGCAGGCTCGCCCGGGGGCCGCCACGGTCGGCCTTCCCATTGCCCTCCGCTTGGATACGGTGGGCCCGGTCGTAGTACTCGGCAGCCTTTAGAAGGTCCTCGACGCGGGCCTTCGGCTCTCCACTCGCTTGAGCCGCCTTCCCGTGGCGCGCCGCGTAGGACGACGCGAGAACGCGGAAGCCGCTCACCTGCTGCCCGCGCGAAAGCTCGGAGTGACCCGCGAGGAAGGCCGCCTCCTGCTTGAGGTTGTTCGTCCAGTCACTTCCGCCGATGGGCTGATGCATTGCTCCCTCTGCTTCCCGCGCCGCCTGTCCCGCGTCACTGAGTGGGGGCTTCTCGGCCTCGCGGAGCACCAGCTCGAAGTGCCCCCGCGCCGGGAGGCGGAGACCTGAAGGACCTTGGGTGACTTCGAGGCGAAAGCTCACCTTGCGGGGCGCTCCCCCGCCGGCCGGGATGGTGCATGCGGCCATGACCTGCGCGGTGGCCCCCAGGGTGTACTGGCTTATCACGCTGACCGAGTCGACCGTGAAGGCGTCGGAGGAATCGAGCCCCTCGCGCTCAAGGGGTTCCCGTAGGAGGTGGTACCTCCGTAGGGCCTCCTCGGCGTCGACGGCGAAATCCTTGGGCTCGAGGGCCGCGTCAATGTCCTTCGGTGCCCGGTGCTCCAGCCACCAAGAGACATCGTCGGGGTCGACCAGCAGCTCCCCGAAGACGGCTTGGTCACCTTTCAGAAAGGCCTCGCCCGCGAGCTGCACGAAGTCCCCCACGGTCTGGCCAGGGAGCTCCACGAATCCGTCGCCCAGGCCCGAGAGGATGGGGCGCCGGGAACCCTTGATCATCAGGATCTCGTACTCGAAGAGAAGCGGCGGTCCGCCGGGGATCCTCGCCTCGTAGCTCATCACGACGACATCGTCGAAGTGACCGTCAATGTCGTCGTACCGATCGACGAAGTCGAAGTCTTCGGAGCTCCACTCGTTCTTATCTTCCGGGAGTGCCGCACGTCGTTGCGAGTAAGTCTGGACCCCGGTCAGGATGAGGTGTGCGGGATCCAGGACCACATCCCCAGTGGCCAAGGACTTGCCGAGCCACCGGAAGGACCGGCTCATGAGGCCGAGCTCCTCGAGGAGGTAGACCCTCTCGTCGCGGAACGGACCGGGTGGAGCGTCACCGTAAGTACCAGCCTCAAAAGCGCGCATCGCCCAAGCGTGGAGCTCTTCGGCAGTGGGGCTCAAAGCATCGATCTGCCAGTGGGCGCCTTGCTGGAGCGCCCGCGTGAATGCCCATGCAAGACGGTCCGCGCTCTCGTCCCCGGAGTATTCCGGGATGGGCTCCTTCGGGAAGATCAATTCGCGCGCTGCCTCACCGTTGGGGAATCCGGGATTCTCGGGGGTGTCCGCGTAGCCCCGGGTGTGGGCCATGACGCGCCAGCGGGGTTCGCCCGCGTTGGCAGACTCGTCGAGCAAGCGGCACTCCAAGACGACTTGGGGGCCAAAATAGTAGTACCCGGGCTTCCGGCCTCCGTCCAAGAGCCGCGGCGTGGCCTCCACCTCGTAGTACTCGGGGCTATCGGTCTCGAACCTCCCACTCTCCCTCAGCTCCCAACCGCCCATCTCCTCCCGGAAGATCTCAGCGAGGACTTTCAATTCCGCGAACTTCGCCTCCGCGGCCTCTTGGCTCTTGAACCGGCAGTCAACCAGCCACGCGAGCGCGCTCCCGTTGGTCCCATTGGTGGTGAAGTATCCGGGCCGCTTCGCGTCGTGATGGTCGGGAAGCGGAGGCTTCCCTGGGAGCACTCTCCCGAGCGGATTCTCCAGCGCAAACACCAGACGGTCGATGCGATCGCCGTGCAGCGCCGCAAAGTCATGGTGCACGGCATTGCGGCGCAAGTCTGCGATCCAATGGCGGAAGGCATCGGGATCGGGCACTTCCGAAGAGACGGACTCTTGGGTGACGCCATCCCGGACCTGGACACGCGGCGAGGCCGCCGCGTGGGAGGAGGCCATGGCCATCACCATCAGGCTGACCGGGAGAAACTGGCTGTGCTTCATGGGAACGCTCCATTCAGGAGGCTCCCATACTGCGCCCTGATGCTGCGCCCCGCCAGTCAGAGTTCGCCAACGGGCCCTCAGCAATGGGCCCCCAGCTAAGGGGTGGGAGGGGCGCCCACTCTGCACAAGCTGCGCCATTCATGACCCCTACCCACATCCCGACGTCTTACGGAGCCTTCTTCAACGCTGCACTGAAACACAGGAGCGTCGCAACGAGAAAGCCAATGTTGACGACCCTCGCAAAGGGTGGTGCTCCCTCAGGCCAGATCTGCCCGAGGAGCACAACGAGGTTAACCAGGATCAGTAGACCCAGTATGCGGCGGTTTTCCATGGAACCCCTTCACGGGTAAGTCGTCGGGCCGGAGCGCGTCCGGTCCGACCCTAACACGCCGGATGGCAGCGCGCTGCACCGCGTGCTGTTGCCTTCGGACGCCGGCTCGCCGCCTCTGGTGTGACGGGAATCCGGCCGCCTGCGAACGTCACGGAGTGCCCATCGCTCTGGGCGATCGCCTGGGGCAACATCATCGCGTGCAGCGACGCGTGGATCTTCCAATCAGGGGGACGCTACTGCCGTTCGTGCGGGCCCATGTCAGCGATCGGACCAGAGCCCACGCCCGTGTCCGCGACAGTGGGGTCGTCCACGAAACGGGCCAGGCCGTCGATGTCCGTCAGCGCCGACGCCGGGAAGGCCGTGTTGTCCGCCGCATCGATGCACGGTGAACCAGCGAGCAGATGGAAGTCACCGGCGCCAGCGTTCTGGAACATCGGATCCAGGGAGATGCTGCCCGGGAAGTGCGCGGGATCGGGCGGGTCCTCGCCGGGCTCTCCCACGAGCATGTTCATCACGCAGGAGTGGTAGACGCGGCGCGCCTTGACCTGGGACCGTCCAATCGTTCCCTTGCTGTCCGAGTTGCCCCAGAAGATCGAGGATGATACCGACCCCAGATCGCCGACGAAGGCGCCGCCGTTGTTGTCCGCCGTCCCGCCATAGACGAGGCACCCAGCAAGGTCGCAGCGGCTGACCGGCGACCCGTAGATCGCCCCCGCCTCGGCGCCAAGGTCGAAGCCGCTGCTCGTTGTGATCGGGATCGCGTCGTTGCGGACAAAGACGCTGCTCGTGATTTCAAGGACCGGCGTGCCGAAGAAGCTCGTGGACACCGCGCCCCCCACGTTCGAGACGTTGTGCTCAAAGCGCGAAGCCGTAATCGTGGTCGTTCCCGATTCGACGTGCACCGCGCCGCCCAAGGAAACCGTGTTGCCGTAGAGCCCGCCCCTGGGGAGAGCTTCGTTCCAGGAGAATGAGCATCCATCGATGAGCGTGCTGCCCGAGACGCTTGCGATCGCGCCACCAAGTCCGCGGCCCAAGACGCCTTCCGCCGTGTTCTGGGTAAACGACGAATCCAGGACCGTCAGGTCGCCGGCAACGCTTGCGACGGCACCACCCAGACCGGTACTACCGGATGCGTAGTTGAAGTGGAACGAGCAACCTTCCACCGTCGGCGATCCACCGTCCGCGTGGACCGCACCGCCGGACGCCGCAACGCAGTGACTGAAACGACATCCGGCGATCGTCGGACTGCTGTTCTCCAGGTGAATGCCGGCTCCGTTCCGCTGCTGTGACGGGGCCCCGTACAGGTGCCCCGTCTCAAACTCGAATCCGTCGATCCGTGTGCCTGCCCCCACATCCCGCATCGTGACGATGTTCCAGCTGTTCCCCGTGACGATATTGAAGCTGGGCATCCACTGATCATCACCGTTGATGTCGCCGCTCAGGATCGTGGGGTTCATCGATGGGTCGCGCTGGTCGAGGAACATCTCAAAGCCGGTGAAACCGCCGTACATCGAGACCCCGTCTGGAACCAGGAACGTCGCGGACTGGGGGCCTCCCACCGTCGTCGGGACATAGATCCCCGCCGCGACCCAGATCTGATCGCCGGCGACGGCTTGGGCCAGGGCGTCTTGGAGATCAGGGAACGCCGCCGACCAAGACCGGCCGTTCGCAGGCCCGGTGGCCAGGGAGTCCACGTGCCAGATCACGGGGCGCCGGAGGGACGACCTCGGGCCTTGTGGCCCGGCCTGAATGAACTGAGCCCCCACCTGCGCGGGAGCGGCGTCTGCGCCGATGAGTGCGCCAAGGACGGTGGCTAGGAGCACGACAAAAGACGGGTGCCGGGACTTCATGGAGCGGAAGGGTCGGGGGTGGAGCGGACGCAACGATGCCGACTCAGGGTGCACGCATCCCCCCATTGCCACCAGTTACACACAAGCAATGGTCCCTGCGTACGTGGTTCGGTGCCCCTGGGCGGCCCGGATGCCCCCTTTGGCTCGCCGATTGAGACCCACGGCGACGGAGACGGAGACGTGGTGATCCTCGCGGGTCGTCAAAGGACCATGACCCCGGCACCCGCTCGCCCCCTACAGTTGACCCGTGCCCCAACCCCGCCTCGATCCCCGGCCATGGTTCCTGGCGTGCGCCCTGGCCCCGCTGGGCGCCTGCACCAGCAGCTCCCAGCTAGACCACCCAGCGATCCACGCGGTGGATAGTCGCCGCTGGCTGAGACCCACGTCCGGCGTCCGCGGCATCTTTGAAGACAGCAAGGGCAACCTCTACTTCACGTCACCTGACTGGAGCTTCCGATACGACCCCTCGGCCCGGGATGACGAAGATGCCGGCCTGACCTACTTCCCCCGACGGCCGGAGGGGGTCCTACTCGGTGGGTTTCAAGAGGACTCCAACGGACTCCTTTGGACCCAAGGCGTCGACGGCATCCACAGCTACGACGGCAAACGGTTCACCTTGCTCGCCGACAGGGATTACGACAGCCAACACGAATGGGCCAAATCGCCCGGCGATCTTTGGTTTGGCCCAGATGGCGGGATCGAGTTCAACGGGAAGGAAGGTCAATGGGGCGTCTATCGCTACCACGGGGGGCAGTGTTCTTTCCTCGCCTTCCCGGAACCTCCATCCGGTACGCGCCACCCCTTCTTCCCCTTGACCTCCCGCCCCATGCAAGGGAAGGACGGCACGCTCTGGTTCGGGACCTTCAGCGCCGCCTTCGGCTTCGACGGGCAGTCCTTTGACATCGTGGGACGCGATCGCATGGGACGTGCGGACGACCCGCGCCACATGGGCATCCGCGGCTACCACCTGGACGACAACGGGAACCTCTGGATGGCCGACAACGGTGCCGGGGTCTACGTCTACGACGGAACGGACGTCATCCACTTCACCGCGATTCACGGGCTTCGGGACCAAGACACGGAAGGCAATTCCCTCCACCGGGCCTTCTCGATCGCGCAGGACGGCGACGGGAACTTCTGGATCGGGACGGCCTACTCGGGCATTTGGCGGTACGAGCCCTCGGAGGACGACCCCCTCCGCAAGGGCACCTTCACCAATTATGGCGAAGAGCAGGGCTGGCCATGCGAGAACGCGTGGACGATCCACAAGAAGCGCAATGGTCAGCTGCTGTTCGGGGGCGAGAATCCTGGCGGGGTCTATCGCTTCAACGGGGGTTCTTTTGAGCGAGTCCACTGACGGCGCCTGGGCTCAGCCATGGTTGGTGACGCGCCAGTCCGGGTTGCACCTGATGGGCCGTTGCCATCGCCGCGAAGCAGAACCTCGACTCCGCTGATCGGGGGACCCGCCCGGAATGTGGTGGCGCTCTGGCAGGTGCGCTTGCGGTACCTTACCCCCATGAAGTTCATTCGACCGTTGCGTTGCCCGTCACTCCTCGCGGTACTGGCGTCCCTTGCTGCACTCGGATGCGCGGCGACGCCGGCGCAGGAGGTGGGCCCTGGCGAGGCCGCCCGTCGCAGTGGCGACATCACCATGGACCAGCTCTTTGACGGGCACTTTGCCTCCGAGGGCTTTGGGCCCGCGTGGTGGCTCGAGGACAGCGGACTCGCCACGCTTGAGGAAGCAACGGGATCGGGGAACAATCTCGTGCGCTACGACCCGGAGGGCGGCCAGCGCAAGGTCTTGGTCGCCGCCAGTGAACTCGTGCCGGAGGGTGCCTCCAAGCCGTTGAAGATCGAGGGCTACCGGTTCTCTGAAGATGGCCAGCGAGTGCTGATCTTCACCAACACGCGCCGGGTCTGGCGCCGCCGGACGCGCGGCGACTACTGGCTGCTCGATCGAACGTCCGGAGAGCTACGTCAGCTCGGCAAGGGCTTCGACGAGGCCCGGCTTCAGTTTGCGAAGTTTGATCCCGCAGGAAGGCGCGTCGCCTACCTCTACCTGAACGACATCTACGTCGAGGACGTTGCCAGCGGAAGAATCACCCGCCTCACACAAGACGGCTCAGACACGCTCAGCAACGGCACCTTTGACTGGGTGTACGAAGAGGAGTGGAGCCTGCGGGACGGCTTCCGCTGGAGCCCCGACGGTGAACGGATCGCCTTCTGGCAAATCGACGCCGCGAAGGTCGGGCAGTTCAGCCTCGTGAACAACACGTCGGGGCTCTACGCCGATGTCTTTCGCTACCGCTACCCCAAGGTCGGCACGACGAACCCCACGTGCCGGATTGGCACGCTCCCCGCGGGCGGCGGCGAGGTTCAGTGGATGGATCTTCCCGGACACCCGAGCGACGACTACGTCGCCCGGATGGAATGGGCGGCGGACTCGCGCGAGCTCATTATCCAGCGCTTCAACCGGCTCCAGAATGAGTGCAAGGTCCTCTTTGCCGACGCGCTCACCGGCGCCGTGCGCACCGCGTTCGTCGAACGCGGTGAGGCCTGGGTCGAGGAGTGTGACGACGTACGCTGGTTCGACGGGGGCCGACGCTTCACCTGGGTGAGCGAGCGCGACGGATGGCGGCACCTGTACCTCGCTTCCCGCGACGGTGGCGACGCAACCCTACTGACCCCAGGGGACTACGACGTGGTCAGCATTGAGCACATCGACGCCGAACGGGGATGGGTGTACTTCATCGCCTCTCCGGAGGATCCGACCCAGCGTTTCCTCTACAGGGTTTGGCTGGACGGCCGGGACGGCGGGAAGCCCGTTCGCATCACGCCCCAGCGCAGGGGCATGCACGCCTACCAGATCGCCCCGAACGGACAGTTCGCGATCCATCGCTACTCGACATTCGAAGCTCCTTCCACCGTGGAGCTCGTATCGCTGCCTGATCACGGGGTCCTGCGGACGATGACCGACAACGCGGAGCTCAAGGCCAAGCTGGCGGCGGTCCGCAAGGGACCCACCGAATTCTTCCGCGTCGAGATCCAGCCGGACGAGGACGCGGACGCCGATCCCATCGAATTGGACGGCTGGGTGATCCGCCCCCCCGACTTCGACCAGACCAAGCGCTACCCGGTCCTGGTCCACGTGTACGGAGAACCCGCAGCGCAGACGGTGCTCGATCGCTGGGGCGGCCACAACTACCTGTGGCATCTCATGCTGGCCCAGCAGGGTTACGTGGTGCTCTCCATCGACAACCGCGGGACCCCGGGCCCGCGCGGCCGGGCGTGGCGGAAGTCGGTCTACGGCAAAATCGGCATCATCGCGCCCAAGGACCAGGCGGCCGCCCTCCGCGCACTTCAGAAGCGCTGGAACTACCTCGACCCCTCGCGCGTCGGGATCTGGGGCTGGAGCGGTGGCGGATCCATGAGCCTCAACGCCATCTTCCGCTATCCGGACCTCTATCAGACCGCGATGGCGATCGCGTTCGTGGCCAACCAACGCTTCTACGACACCATTTATCAAGAGCGCTACATGGGTCTGCCTGAGGGCAACCCGGAGGGCTTCCGTGACGGCTCACCGATCACCCACGCGGCGGGCTTGCAAGGGGATCTCTTGCTGGTGTACGGAACAGGCGACGACAACTGCCACTACCAGAACTGTGAAGCCCTCGTCGACG
>CAJXRJ010000045.1 GCA_913058555.1 uncultured bacterium | reverse complement strand
CTTCGAAGTTGCCCGCGTTCCGCGAGTAGCCGACCACGGTGGACCCGTCGCCGCTGATCGCGGTGAGGATCGAGTAGTCGAAGCCAGCGAGTGGCTGAATATCGTAGCGCTGCCCAGTCTGCAGGTCCCAGACGGACCCGAGACCCAGGAACGAGACCGATGGATGGGTCTGACGTTGCCCGATGAGGAAGCGCCCGTCGTCGCTCATGTCCACGACGTGGTAGGCATCCGAATCCGTCGCTTCCAGCAACTGGAGTCCGTCCGCTTCCGTCCAGATTGCGGCCTTCTGGGGCATCCCGGGTGCGGATGCGTTGCCAGCGACGATCAAGCCGTCTGCGCTGACGAGTATCGGTTCAAGGCTCCCTCCAAACGGGGCGCCGAGATCTTGAATCTGCGCCTTGGCGAAGGAGAGCGTGGCGAGGAATACGGCGAGCGAAGCAAACGCGTGTCTTTTCATGGTCTGGCTGGTTCCCGGGAAAGGAAGTTGTTCGAGCTGATTCATGCGATGGGGCGCAATCCAGATTTCACCCCGTCCACCCATTGACGGACTCAAAGGGCGATGGCGCCCGAGCAGGGCCTGCCCAAGACTAACAGCCGGTTCAAGACCTTGCAGCCGAGGGTCGCGTCTGGCTTCTGTGCAGATAGACCGCGGGAGTGGGGCCAGTCGCCGAACATCGCCCCTTACCTGGTGAGGGCGTTCTCCACCGTCCCCTTTGGATGGTAGCCCGACTCCGTTTTCCATCTACGGCGACCGACCTGCCTCACCCTGCGAACAGTCTTGTCCCGCTCTTTCGATCTCGGTTGGCCCTCCGTTACCGATGCCGATCGGGTCGGGGGCACGACGACTTGCGCTCCTCGGGAACCGGCCAGGCTGTCGATGGCGACCGTGTCGTAGGCCGCGTCACCGGTGCCGCTGGACAACTTGCCGATCGTTTTCTTGACGACCATGAGCCCTGTGCTCGCCTCGTCGCCCGTGCAGTACGCCAGAACCTGTGCCCGGAGCATCCCCGCTCGATCAACGCCGCGATGCAACTTTCGCCAACCACGCTTCCCGCACCCTCCGTGCTTGGCTGCGGCCCGGTCGCCTTCCCCCACCATCGACAGCCCAGTGCTATCGATGATCAAGTGGATCGGATTCCATGACACGATGGGTATCCGCTTCGCGTTGAGGCCCTTGTTACGTCGAGACCGGATCTGGGGCTTCGGGGCTGAGATTCTTCAGCTTGAAGTTGGACCGGGGGAACCCCTCGGCCTGGCGAAGCAGTCACCGGACGACAAGACGAAGAGTGAGCGCGGTCTCGAGAGCGAGGTCCGTGTATTTCTAAGGGGCTTCTCTGCGTCCAAACGGTCTTGCACTCGGAGCCTGAATCGAGCCGGGTGAAATCCACCGGGTGATGTCGCCGCGTTCGACAAGAGCCCGGTCGTCCTCGGCCCAGTGGGTGACTCGAACCTTTCTTGTCTTCTACCTGGGGTGCCCGCGGGAGTCCATGCCGGGACCATCGGCTAGCCAAGGGCTGGGCCTGAGGCCGCCACCGTAGGGCCCCTTCTAAGCCGGGGGATGGTGCACCAACGCCTTTCTGTGCCGCAGATTCCTCGCCCTAGAGGAAAGTCACTCCGACGGCGTTGGTCAGGTTGCTCGTGGCGCCGCCCATGACGTCGCGATGCCAGAACTGGAAGTGCCAGGTTTCTCCCGTGGCCGCTTGGAAGAACTGGCCACCCAAGGGAAGTGCGTTAGTGCCGATGTCGAGGTGCGCCGTCCCCGCGAGGGAGGTCTGGATGATCTGACCGGGGCCCTGAATGCGGCCTACGGTGCCGCCAAGACATAGCAGCCCCATGCTGCCGGGAATGGCCGTTGGTGCTGTGGAGGCCATGGCGGTCGCGAATAGGCCGAACTGCTGCGAAGGGAGCGCGCGCACTCGAAGGGAAAGTTGGTCGTCGGCGGCGACGGAGGAACCAATGGCGTACAGAACCCCCGCCCGACCGGTGCTGTTGAGGGCGCCCGGACCGCACGTGTCCGTTCCGATGGTGCTCCTTAGGTGGGAGGGGACCCAATGGACAGTGTTGCCGAACTCCGCGGCGACAATCAGATCCAGGTCTCCGTCGCCGTCCATGTCTGCCTCCGTTCCAGCGGAGGGTTTCTGCTCGAGGTCGGTCACGAGCTGCTGTGGCCCGAAGCTGGCGGGGAAACTCTCGTACCAAAAGACTCCGCCTGCCGTCGACGTGTCTGAGAGATGCAGGACAATGTCGTCGTCGCCGTCGTTGTCCAAGTCGGAGAACCTGATGTGCTCCCGCTCGGCGTTGAAGGTGGTCTGGTCGACGATGACCGCCGGGGAAAAGGCCCCCTGACCGTTGTTGCGGTAGAGCCGGACAAGATAGTTGTCCCAGCCGCCAATCGTGACCAGGTCGAGGTCACCGTCGCCGTCAGGATCGCCGATCGCAAAGTCCAACGGGATCGAGCCCGTTGGTGAGATCGTCGTCATCGGACTGAAGGACAGCCCCCCAAGGTTTGAGGAAGCCTTGATGCTGAGGTCGTTTCTGGAGAGCGCGAGCAGGTCTTGGAGTCCATCTCCATCGATGTCGCCAACCTCCAGCGCGCGAGGGAAGTTGAGCCCCGACAATAGGGCCCGGGGCACGAATGAACCATGCACGTTCTCGAGCACGTGAACCCGGTCGTCGAGGACGATGAGGTCCCGATCGGAGTCCCCGTCCAGATCCACTAGCTCAAGGCCGTATGCCTCCGTGTTGAGGGTGACGATTGTCTGCCTCGGTCCGAACGCTCCACCCGTGTTGTGCTTGACATAGACCTCCCGTGATCCGGCCGAGGCGTAAACGAGATCCACGTCGCCGTCCAGGTCGACGTCTTCGGCGCGCACGCGGTTGCATTCGTCACAGTCTCGGTCGATGCGCTCCATCCGCCCGAACGTCCCTGCACCAAGATTCTCGAACAGTGCGATCTGATCGTCGTCAAGGGAGGCGGCGATGATGTCGGTGTCGCCATCGCCATCGATATCCCGCGCGACGATGTCCCGCGCTTCTTGAACTAGGTCGTGGAAATGCCTCGGCGGTCCAAAAGCCGTCGGGGTGGCGGCTCCTGGATACCAAGCCAGTCCGTCGAACTGTGTCGAGGCGAGGACGTCGACGCGCCCGTCGGCGTCGACGTCTCCTGTGGATAAGCCGGAAGCCCAGCCCTGGGGGACGATGCGTCTCGGGAAGAGGTATGTCCCCACCGATGTGCGCTCCAACCAGCCGAGGCCTGTGCTGCTCCCGAAGGTCACCATGAGGTCTCGATCCTGATCCCCGTCCACATCCACGAACTCAATCTGGAAAGGACTCGGCCGCGGGCTCAGCAGTTGCTCAGCTCCGAAAGTGCCGCTGCCCTGATTCTCAAACCAAACGATCCGGTTCGACCCCCCAGCCGCCGCAACGATCTCGAGGTCTCCGTCTCCATCCATGTCCTCCAATTCGATGTCGGCAACAAAGCGAAGCCCCTGTCCCACGGCGGAGGTCGCTCCGAAGGCGAATGCACCGAGGTTGCGGATCCAATCGACTTGTTCGACGGATTCGGAGCTGTAGACCAAGTCAGGTAGCCCGTCGCCATCGAGGTCCCCAACTTCAACAGCCCGCGCGCCGTAGACTGCTTGTGCGAGCGGCTGGGGAGGGCCGAAGCTCCCCGATCCAAGATTCTCGATGACCTGAAGCCCGTGCAAGCCACCCGATGCGAGCACCAAGTCAGTGTCGCCGTCCAGATCCAGATCGACAGCCGCAATATCCCAGGGCAGCAGCGCGGTCGTGATGTTCTGCGCGGGGCCGAAATGGCCGCCCCCCAAGCCGGGCAGCCAATTGACTCCCACGGTGGTCGAGACCCTGACGACGTCCATGGTCCCGTCCCCGTCGAGGTCAGTCACCCTGAATTCCCTCATGCCCGGGCAATCGCCGCCGAACAGGTGCACGGTCCCAAAGGTGCTCCCTTGGTTACGGCGCCAGCCCATAGGTCCATAGTCGCCCGTGACGACGTCCAAGCGTCCATCGCCGTCCAGGTCCACGAGCGTCGGGGCAATCGAACCACCAGTGGTACCGGTCAACTCCTGAGGGGTCCCAAACTGAGCCGATAATTCGGGCGCCGCCACCACTGCGAGGAGCGGAGCGGTGACACGAAGGAGGTCGGTCATTGTCATGGCAGGATAAGGGGTTGCGAGGGGGACGAAGGTAGGGGGCGAGCCAATCGGCCTTGTCCGAAGGCTATCGCTCCCCCGTTCGGCGTTGGTGCATGCAGCATAAACGATGATGCAGGTTCCCCATCCCCACCGTCTTCGAAGGGCCACCTTCTCCGACGTCGGCCATCCAAGCTCGCGCATCCGATTGAGACCGGTACAGGCAACCGCGGCCTCCGTCCCCTATGCGTCAATGTGCGCGTCCGGAGACGTCCGGCGATTACCGTCTTTTCGCGGAAGAGCGTGTTCTCGACTCGTGCCTGCCGGTGGTACCGCGACTCCGTCTTTCACCGCAGGCGCCCGAGCTCCTTCACTCGCCGAGCCGTCTGGTCCCGAGCCTCTGATCTCCGGCGTCGCCCAGAGGTACTAGCCTTCGAGGCCGGTGGCACGACAACCTCGGCGCCTCGCGTCTCGGCGGCATCGTAAGCCGGCCTTGTGTTGTAGGCGGCATCGGCGATGACCGAGCGAAAAAGGATCGCCAAGGTCCTCGATGATTGCGACGCCCTTGGATCCTCCGTCAACATTGCTGTCCGTCAGGATCTGCGCCACGATCCCTCCAGTCGCGCCAACGCCGAGATGTAGCTTCCTCCAGCCGCGGCGCCCATTCCCGGCATGTTTGCCGCAGCCCACTCTCCCTCGCCGACGATCGCTAAGCCGCTGCTGTCGATGATCAGGTCGCTGGGACCGCTCTTCGCCTGCCGCGCGGGGGAGACCTCAAGCTTCGCACTTCTACGCGAGAGCGTCGTGTGATCGGGGACCGCGAGATCCACTCGCATCAGTCTGAATCGAGACCGGAGAAACCCCTCTGCCTGTCGTAGCGGCAGGTGAAGGACGAGCCTTGGTGGCAACGCAGTCTCGATTGCCAGGTCCGAGAACTTGAGATGGGCCCAACGGTGCCCACTGGCGTTGCTTTCCACGCACTCACAGCCTCAGGTAACAGCCAGATCGTGCCGTCGCCGCGCAGAACCAGACCCTGCTCGTACTGACGCCAGTTGGTCACGCGGTACAAGTCATGTACTCCGAATGGACCCGTGACTTTATGCCGCCAGGATGCTCGACGGTCGCCTGCAACGCTCAGAAGGCCGCGCGAGCGCCCCCTGGAGCCGGCATTCATGCACCAACGCCCCAGCGGAGGCGAGGCGCCAAGATTCCCCCGGGCTGACCTTGCCCGCCTCACCCGTCCATTCGTTTCACTGGAACGTGAGCTCAACAGCCCCCGTTAGATTCGACGTGGCCACCCCCCCGACGGTATCGCGGTGCCACGCTTGGAAGAAGAGACGCTGGCCTGTAGTCACGGCCTGAGCTGCTGGGCCCCGAGGAATCGCTGTGAGGTCGAGCTCGAGTGACGTAGAGCCGGCGGGACTTGCGAAGCGGATCTCGCCCGGGCCAATGTGGCGCCCGATAGCACCGCCCAGGCACAGTCGCCCGAGGCTCCCTCCGGGGTTGACGATCGATGCGGAAGTGTCGCTGTTGAGGAACAGAACTGGGACGTTGGGGGGAAGGTCGTTCGCCACCAGGGTCAGACGATTGTCCGTTGCGATCCGAGAGCCGATGGTGTGCAGGCTCGAGAACTGCCCGCTACTGTTCAGCGCCCACCCTGAGCATGCGACGCTGCCCCATTCGGAACCTGGGACCACCTTGGAAACGAAGGCCTGTTGCGTCGGTGCGCCCGGCATGGAGAAGGAGCCGCCGATCCAGACGTTGCCGCGCGTGTCCTTGGCTGCGGCTTCCGCAAGGGCGAACCAGGCAGGGATGCTCGGGAAGATCTGCAGATCAGCGGTGTCTCCAGTGGGGTCGACGATCTCGAGAAGAGGCCCAGTGGTGGGGTTCCCCAAGCGACGGCCGTACAAGGCGACCTCCCCGGTAGCCAGGGGGATGGGCTGCCCGTCGTAGGAGCGCACGACGGGGTCGGCGGGTCGGGACCAGGCGGAGGTACCATCCACGCGCAGCCACTCCAGCGCCGGGCTTGGATTCGAGGACGCGAAGATCACCTCGCCCGAGGAGAGGAGCGTCCCCATGGATCCTGCAGTGCTCAACTGTGGGTTTACCCAGACAGGGCTTCCCGTGCCGTCGAGCAGAGCAGCTGCTTGATGGGCTCGGATCAGTACATTCCCGAACGGATCGACGTCGGCGATCGCAACGGCCCCCGGAAAGGGCGATGTAACGGAGTAGACCTGTTGCCCCGCCGAGTCGATCCGCCCGACCGTTGGGCTCACTGCCGTGCCCCACGTCGTGAAGTAGACTTCGCCCCCGACGACCCGGGTGTTACCGGGAACAGGACTGACAATCTCCTGGCGCCAAAGCTCTGCCCCCGTGGCGCCGTCAAGGGCGAGGGCGGTGACCGTCCTCAATGGTGAAAGCGGCGCCCCGTCAAAGGCAGCCACGACCACGTCACCCGCTGCGGTGAATCCAACGTCCTCGATCAGGAATAGCTCCGTCAGTGGAAAAGCACTATCCAGAGTGACGTCCCAGAGCAATGTGCCGTCGGAGCCGTAGTGCACGACGCGCGGCCCGCCGTTTCCTGGTTGGGGGGTACCCGCGATCCCCAGGGCGACGCCACCGAGATCGGAGATCGCTTGGCCAAGGACAACAAGCGGGCCGACGTTCATTCGCGCGGCCCAGATCAAGTCTCCCTGCGCAGAGTAGCGGCGGGTCTCGATGTCTACCGAAAGGGAAGAGCTCGTGCGTAGATTGAAAGTACCAATGACGCCACCGGCGGGATGGGCGTCGACGGCTTTGCACCTGGCAAAAGGCACTGGCGTGGGCGGGACGGTGTCTAGCGTCACCACCTCTGACTGGACCAAGGGTGCGAGCGCGAGCAGTGGGACTAACATGGGTACCTTCTGGGATGAGGTTAGGAACTGAAACCTGTCGAGTGTATCTACTCGATACTCATCATGAGGTTACGTCGCGGTGGCGACTCTCCGAACCCGACAAGCGGACGCGCTCCGTAGCCATGGCTCAGTAGGCATCCAATCGGGAGGCGGACTTCATCAAGAGCTTTGTCCAACAGCTCGTCCGCGATCACGATCTGCCGACGGCGAATACCGTCTCAACCCCGGCCTGATGCCAACAGCGCATCGCTGCGTGCAAGAGCGCACGATGGCAGTGGGCGTTGGCGCACAAACCGGTTTGGCCCGCAAGTCCCCCACCATTGACGACTTCAGCGAGCGATAAACCGAGCAGGGCCTGGCAGCCGATTCAAGATCTTGCACCCGAGGGTCGCCTCTATCTTCTCTGCGGATAGACGCCGGGCGTGGAGCCGGTCGCCGAACATCACCTTGTACCTGAAGAAGGCGTTCCCAACCGCACCCTGTTGGTGGTAGCCCTACTCCTTCTTCCACCTCCGGCGACCGACCTGCCCGACCAGAGGAACTGTCCGGTCCGGCTCTTCGGACCTCCGCTTGCCGCCGGACACCGATGCCGATCGCGTTGGGGACACGACGACCCGCGCTCCCCTTGAAGCAGCCAGGTCGTAGAGGGCCACCGTGTCGCAGGCCGCGTCTCCCGTGACGCTGAACAGCTTGCCCTTGGTCTTCTTGATGACCTCGAGCCCGGTCTTCACATCGTCGCCCCCTCTGTCCGTCAGGACCTGCGCACGAATCAGCCCCAGTCGGTCGACTCCGAGGGGCGGCTTGCGCCAACTCCGCTCTCCACGCCCTCCGCGCTTGCCTGCAGCCCATTCGCCCTCACCCACGATCGAAAGTCAGGTGCTTTCGATGATCAGGTGGATCGGCTTCTTCGACACGATGGGCACTAGATTCACGTTGAGGCCCTTGCTCGATCGAGACAGGGTAGTGTGATCTGCGACGTCAAGGTCGAGGTCCGCCGGATCAAGGCAGGGATCGCAAGAAGCCCTCGGCCTGGCGAAGCGGCAACCGGAGGACGAGTGCCCGGTCGTACTCGGTCCAGCTGGTGACTCGATACTTCGTCTTGTACCTGGGGTGCACGCGGGACTTCATGCCGGCCTTGAAGGTATCGTCAGGCCATAGGCGGACGGGTGGGGCAATACATCTCCATCAGTTGAAGGTGATCGAAAGACCTTCCGTGAAGTTTGACCCAAGGCCCACGCCGTCGCGGTGCCACGCTTGGAAGTTCAAGGTGTCGCCAGCCACTATGCTGAGCGTCGCGCCGCCGGCTGGAACTGCCGTCAGATCGACCGGCAGGCTGAACGTGCCGCCAACACCCGCGCTCAGGATCGTGTTGTAGCGTCCGATGGCGCCGTCGAGGCACACGTTGCCGTTGCTCATACTCGTCGGCGAAGCGACGAAGCCTTGCATCGTCGAGACGACGAAGATGCCGAACTGGTTGGCCGGGAGGTTCCCAGCCGTAAGGGTCACATCGTTCGCGGCGGCTGACGCTTGACCGGTCGCCGTCAGGGTTCCAACGGCGCCCGTCGAGTTCGGGTTCGCCATACAGTAGTTCGCGCCGAGGTCTCCGAACCCGGCCTCGACCCTAAAGACGTTGTTCGAGGTGAACCCCACAACAAAGACGTTCTCGAGCGCGTCCACGGCGATGCCAATCGGGTAGTTGAGGGTCGCTCCCATTCCATCCCCGGATCCACTGAGGATCTGCGTGATGGCCCCGGCTGGCGTGATCTGGAGAACGTTGTTCGATCCCCCCCAGAAGAAGCCCGCCCCCGAGGCGTAGACGTTCCCTGTCACGTCATTCACCGCGACCGCACTTACAGTGATGAGGGGGTGGCCGGCACCGTCCCCGGTATGGTCGACAATCTCCGAGATGACACCGGCTGGAGTGATCATGAAGACGTTGTCGGTCCCGGTAACGTAGACGTTGCCCGCCGCATTCGCCGCGATCGCGAAGGGCAAATCGAGGATGTTGCCCATCCCATCTCCGGATGCATCGATGATCTGCGTGATGGCCCCGGCTGGAGTGATCTTGAAGGCACTGGTGCTCCCTCCACTGATGACGTAGACGTTCTCGGCCGCATCGACGGCGATGCCACGCGCGTTGCTGAAGGTGTGCGTGCCGTCGCCCGTGGAGTCCATGATCTCCGTGATCATTCCCCCCGGTGTGATCCGAAACACGTTGTTTGAAAGACTACCTGCAACGAAGACGTTTCCGGATGGACCCACACAGCAGCCTGAGGGTCGAAGGAGCGGGTTGCCTGCGCCGTCTCCAGTTGAGTCGATAATCTCCGTGACGGCTCCGAGCGGCCCGATCTCGAAACAGTTGTTGGAAGAGGTGCCGAGTACGTACACATTCCCATTAGCGCCCGCGGCAATGCCAGAAGGAGAAAGAAGAGGGTTGCTGCCGTCCCCAGTCGAGTCAAGGACCTGGGTAATGACGCCCGCTGGCGTGACCCTGAATACGTTGTTGCTAGTGATGGCAGTGGCGTACACGTTCCCTGCGCTGTCGAGGGCGACCCTGCTCGCAGCATCGAACCCGTTCACGCCATCTCCGGTCGAGTCGAGGATCTCTGTGATCTGTTGGGAGAGCCCGGTCGGGGCGAAGAGGACGCCGAGAGCGGCGCTCAGAATGAGATTCTTGTGTTTTGAATGCGGCATGCGAGGGGACTGGCAAGGGGGCAATGGGCCCGCCACGAGGGGATACAAGAGCGCGTAGCGCCCGCTTCTACTACTACGGCGGGAAGCGAACCGGTCACGTTCAGCTTTACTCGAATCTATTCTGCGGAACTGCGGGGCGGCTCGGCGTTGGCGCACAAACCCGATTGTCCGGCAAGACCCCCTCGAGAGCCGAATTCAGCGAGCAATGGTCACCGAGCCGGGCCTGAGGGTAGCACCTGTCGTCTGTGCAGCCAGACCCCGGGCGTGGGGCCCAACGCCCGGTAACGAAAGAAGGCGTTCTCGACCGTCCCCTGCTGATGGTAGCCCTACTCCTTCTTCCAACTCCGGCGACCGACGTGCGCGACCCCGCGAATCGTCCGATGGTGAGCGTGGTCTCGATAGCCAGGACCGCGTACTTTCGCGTGACTTCATGCGCTCAGAGTGCCCCATCGAGTTGCGACCGGCGGACCTGGCCCCCAGAGCGCTCCGCGGAGGCTCGATTCATGCACCAACGCCACTCTTCCCCGAAGAAGATGATCCGCCCGGGGCGTTCCTCCGCCTTGCAGGCTGATGATCGGTGGGAGAGAGAGCCCGCCAACCGGCCTTGGTATCCTTGCAGCCACCTGCCATGCCAAGCTCCCCCGACCCCCGTCGTTTGCGGCCGCTCATCGAGAGCGCGCTCGCCCTCCCTCCCGCCGACCGCGACGCCCACGTGCGACACGAGGCGAGCGATGACCACGCGCTACGTGACGCCGCCCTGGAGACCCTCAAGGACGAAGGAGTGACGCAGGCCACCATCACCGGCGTGGACCTGACTTCCGCTTCCAGCGACAAGGTGCAGTCCTCTGCCACCGACGAACTCATGGATCGGCTTGAGGAGTCCCCCAAGCTCGACGTCGAGCGCTACGAATTCCAGGGCGAGGTCGACCGCGGCGGGATGGGAGCCATCCTCAAGATTCACGACCGGCACCTGAACCGTCGACTGGCAATGAAGGTCCTGCTCGACCGGGAGCCTCCCCAGGACGAGTTCGAGGAGAAGCTCGCCCACCAGCTGCTTGGCCGCTTCCTTGAAGAAGCCCAAGTCACCAGCCAGCTCGACCACCCGGGAGTCGTTCCGGTCCACGAGCTGGGTCTCGACCAAAACGGGAAGGCGTTCTTCACGATGCGCCTGATCAGGGGCCGCACGGCGGGCGCGGTGTTTCGCGAGGTTCACGACGGGGGCGACGACTGGACGGTGACTCGCGCGCTCGAGGTCATCCTCAAGGTCTGCGACACCATTGCCTTCGCGCACAGCAAGGGCATCCTGCACCGCGACCTCAAGCCGGAGAACGTCATGGTCGGGCGCTTCGGTGAGGTCTACGTCATGGACTGGGGCCTTGCCAAGGTCCTTGGGCAGCCGGACCCGCGCGATCTGCGTATTCAGCCGGAGGATGCGTCCGCGATCTCCCTGGTCGATTCGGCTCGCGGTCGGGATGCGCATGAGGAGGCGGGCTCCTCGGTCGTGTCCATGGACGGGCAGAAGTTGGGTACGCCTAGCTACATGTCGCCGGAGCAAGCGCGCAGCGAGGATCTCGACCCGCGCACGGATGTCTACTCCATCGGGGCGATGCTGTATGAGCTGCTCGCCGGGCGCGCGCCCTACACCACGCCCGGCGTCCGCAAGTACGCATACCGCATCCTGGAGGATGTGGCGGACGGTCCGCCGAAGCGCATCGAGGACATCGAGAGGGACGTACCGGCGGAGCTTGTCGCGATCGTCGAGAGGGCAATGGAGCGCGACCGGGAACAGCGGTATGGGAATGTCACCGCCCTTGCCTCCGACCTCCGTGCTTACCTTGACCAGCGAGCTGTTCAGGCGCATCGCACCGGGGCTGTGGTCGAGTTGAAGCTGTGGGTGCGGCGTAACAAGCCGCTCGCGGCAAGCTTGGCGGCTGCGGTCCTGGCGATCGTCGTGGGCATGATTGCGTTCGGGCTGAAGACGCGTGAAGCCAATGCGGCAACGCTTGAGGCGAAAACCCAAGCGGCACGTTCGAGTCAGCTCGCAGCGGCGGAAGCAGCGGCCAAACAGGAGGCGCTCAACGAGAAGCAGCGGGCCACCAAGTTGCGGGACGATGCGCTCGCGCGGTCCGACGCGCTGTGGACAATCCAAGAGCTGGCCGAGTTCCAGCGCAAGAGCTCGGACCTGGAGTTCGCGTACGCCTTAGAGCGCCCTGGTGTGGAATGGTGGTTGGAGACGGCGCACCGACTGGTTGACGGGCACCCTGCGGACAAGGCCGCCGGGACCCGGCGACGCCCCGGGCTAGCGGATCACCAGCGACTCCTGACGGAGATTCGCTCGTTCGCGGCGCCACCGACATCGGCGGAACTGGATCCAGAGGGGCAGCAAGTCGGCTGGTCATTCAATGACCGAGAGAAGCGCTGGTGGAACGAACAACTCACGGGCCTGGAAGCTGACCTGTTGGAGCTGCGAGACCTCCTCACGCTCGCGGAGCGCTGCGCCACCAGCCCGGAGGCGCAGACACTCTGGGCGGAGGCACGTACGGCGATCCAGTCCCATCCCAGCTATGACGGCTTGGAGCTGGGCCCGCAGCTCTTCCTGCTTCCTCTGGGTGCTGACCCGGACTCCGGACTGTGGGAGTTCGCGCATCTGCTGACGGGCGAACCTGCCGTGCGCGGCACGAACGGCAAGCTCGACCTGACGGGCGAGACCGGTCTGCTGTTCGTGCTGCTGCCAGGCGGGCGGGTTCCGGTCGAGGATGGCGCGGCACCCGGGCCCCTGAACGAAGTGGACCTGGCGCCCTTCCTGCTGTCGAAGTACGAGATGACCCGGGGGCAGTGGTCGCGAATGTCGACGGGCTGGACGGGCCGGTTCTTCGGGGGCAGCTCGCCACTGCACCCCGCCAACAGCGTCAGCTGGGACGACTGCCAGGCCTGTCTCGGCGCGTTACCGAGTTGGGTGGGGCTGCCGAGTGAAGCGCAATGGGAGTACGGTTGCCGGGCGGGGAGGGCGACGCCGTGGTGGCCGGGTGCTGACAAAGCCCTCCTGCGCGGCGCAGCGAACGTCGATTTCAATCCGAGCGACAGCTATTGCAAACTCGAGGCAGTGGGCACCCTGAAAGCGAATCCGTTCGGGCTACACGACGTGCACGGCAACCTGTGTGAGTGGTGCCAGGATCCCTATGAGTCGGATCTCCCGCCGCGGCCCATGGACGGCCTCAGATACCAGCTCGGAGCCACGTACCGCGTCTATCGCGGCGGCAGCTTTACCGTCGCCGCTTCGCTCGCGCGCTCGCGGTACTGCCATGGCAATACGCCAGGGTCCCGCAACCTCAACTTCGGGCTCCGCCCCTGCCAGGGCATCACGCCTTAGGACTTCATCAACTCACCCATCGCGGGGTGACCGTTGACCTTCCCTCGCTTCCCGCCTTCATGTCGTGGACTCGATGTTGTGCAACGGGCTCCGTTGTCCCTCCTGAAAACGCCGTACGCGCCGTGAGGCAGCCTACCTCGTCTGGGAGCCACTTCTCACCTAGCTGAGGAAAGGCGGCCGCCACGGGGCCAGGACGCCGTTTTCCCCAACCCGCCCGCAACGAGCGCCGTGTCCCAGAGATTCGCCAATTGCGAACTTGGGTGGGCGGCCCTGGCGAGCCGAGCCCCCGCGCGCATGTTGGCGCGTCAGAAGCCCCGCCGGCCCCGACCGGAGCCGCAGTCTCGCTATTGTCTCCCTTCGCTCAGGGCCCCGCGGTTGACACGCAAGTGGCTTCAAGCCCGCCAGGGCGTGGGCTGACCGTTGGGACACTTCGGGTTGCAATGCGAAGGACGGCAAGAGCCAAATCTGACCGTCCACAGGGAGAGACGCCTGCGCCATTCTTGGGCGTGGGCCTGGTGACCCCCGGACGGATGCACCCCATGCCATGACTCGTAGAAGTCGGGGATTCTCCGGGCGAGGTGACGGGCAAGCTTCACGCCGAGATGACGCTGCCCAGTGGGCACCGCCCCCTCTTCCACGAGCGCGCCTTCCAAGGCTCGGTGCAGCTGCTCAGCGTCTACATACCGCCCCTTGTGCAGATCGCAGTTCGACCAGCGCTGCCCTCGCAGCCAGGGTGCCCCCTCAGGGGCAGACCCTCGTGCACGCACGCCCCAAGCATCCGCCCGGCAAAGACTTATGCAGTCTATCCCCGGGAACTCGCGGTCATTTCTCTTCAACTCCTCGCGGGGAGGAGCATAACTGCTACAGTCTGTAACGGTACAAAGCGTAACACACCCCTTATGAGCAAGAAGTCCAACCCAGCCCTCAGCGATCTCGAGGAAGCAGTCATGCAAGTCATCTGGGCCAAGAACCAGGTCACGGCCGAGCAAGTGCGACTGGCCTTGTCCGAAGCCCACCCGATGAAAGACTCGACCGCGCGGACGATTCTCCGACGTTTGGGTGACAAGGGGTTCGTCAAGCATTCGGTGCAAGGCCGCACCTACGTCTACTCACCCCGTGTTGCGCAAACCAGCATCGCGGCCGATGCGGTAGCGGGGATCATCGACAAGTTTTGCGCCGGTTCGGTAGAGACGCTGCTAGTCGGACTTGTGGACAGCGAGGTCTTGTCATCAGCGAAGCTGAAACAGCTGGCCGATCGAATCAGCCAGGCGGAATCCGCAAACCCGGCCACGGGGCGCGACGACCCCTCGAGAGAGAACTAAAATGAACATGGACCCTCTTCAAGACCCCCTGGCCTTCATGGCCGACGTCTCCCTGAAGTCGTTGCTGATCGGACTCCTTGCGTGGCTCGCGATTCGTGTTGTTCGCGATGGGAACATGCGCAATCGGGTCGCTGCGGTCGCCATGCTGGGCATGCTGTCGATGCCGATCCTGGTCTTGGTGACTCCCCCAGTGACCTTAGCCATTTTGGCATCGGCGAACAGCGGAGCGAGTTCCCCACCGACCGTGCCGCCACTCTCCAGCTCGAGCGACCCGTCCTCAACATCGGCGCGCCACGATGCGAACCCTGCCGGCGCAATTCTGGAACCGGGACATGGCCTTGGTAGGACCGTAGTTCCAACCATCACTGCCACGACGCCATCAGATCCCTCGCCTTCGTGGTGGCCCTTGGTTCTCTTCATGGCCTACACCGCCGGTGCTGCCCTGCTGCTGGCACGACTGGTTCTCGGCCTGTTCTTGGCCAGGCGTCTGATACGCGCCTCACGACCGATCCCGAACATGCGTGGCTTCAGACCTTCCAGGGCAACACTGAGAGAGTCAGATGCCATTCGCGTTCCGATGATGCTTGGGGTGATTCGACCCAGGATCCTACTTCCTGTGAACTGGACAGACTGGGACACGCGCAAACTCGATTCGGTCCTCACCCATGAAGCCGCCCACGCCGAACGAGGTGATTGGATGATCTCAGTGCTCTCCCAATTCAACCGAGCGATCTACTGGTTTCACCCGGTGGCCTGGATCCTGAACGGCTTCTTGGAACGCACAGCGGAAGAGTGTTGCGATGACGCCGTGATTGGCCGGTTGAATGATCGATTCGGCTACGCACGGAGCTTGCTCGAGTTTGCGGGTGAGAAGACCACTGCCGATTCTAGACAGCGCCTGTCCTCTCTTGGTTGGCCGCTGACCCTCTCAATGGCACGCCGACCCATGGTGGAGGACCGGATCAACTCGATCCTCGCCACCGAGCGTCCGTTGGCACATCGCATCAGCCTCCGAATGGGCGCACTACTGGGCAGCGGGGCGCTTGCATCCACACTCTTTGCGGCCTCCCTGGTCGCGGCAGCACCGCCCCTCGATCCGGCCGACGGCATTGCGGTGCATAACCCGGCCGATCAGACGACCAAGGACGCAGGTGAGACCCCGATCGAACTCACAGACACACCCGACGTGCACTTGGATGGGAAGCCCGCGTTGCGCATTCGCGCACTCGACGCAGAGACGGACCTGCCGCTCGAGAGCTTCTTGGCCATAGGAGGGTCCCATGTGCGCGAGGAGATGCTCAGCCCGGACTTCCGCGCGAAGCACGGGAAAGACAGCATCGTGAACTGGCAATCACATCTGACTTACGAGGGCAAGAACGGAGAGGCTTTCCGGCCGATCAGTCGCATGTACCCGTTGTTTGGCTTGAGGGTTCAAGCGAATGGATACGTGCCGATGCGCTATACCTGGATCGACAAGAGCCGCGGGGCCCAGACCATCGTCTTCCGTCTCCGAAAGGACCCCTATATCACCGGCCAAGTGCTCATGCCGAACGGAGAGCCCGCCGCCGGTGCGGAGATCGGCATCAAAATGGTGTCTCGCGGTTTGACTTTGGATGGGTGCACCTTCGGCTTCGAATCACCACCGCCCAAGACTGCCCGCGAACGCTTTAGTCGTGGAGTTGTGGTCAAGGCTGACGCCAAGGGACAGTTCCGACTGCCGACGGAAACCGACGCTTCCGCATTTGTGGTCGCGATCCACGAGTCGGGAACCCACCAAGTGCCATTCGGTGATTTCAAGCGAGACAGCAGACTGAACCTGGTCAACTGGGGACGCGTGGAGGGCAAGGTGCTGATTGGCGAGAGCCCTGGGGTTGGCGAGAAGGTCCTGGTCCACACCACACATCAATCCGCGGGAAACTACAGCAGCCCCTATACCTTCGACTACCAACTAGAGGGTGACTCAGCAGGGCGCTTCGTAATCGAACGCTTTCCCGCCGGGCCAGGCCTGCTAGCTCTTCCTGAGTACATTCCCGTCAACGATGGGTCTAGCCGATTGGGATGGAGCCACCAGCCGCGGGTTCCAGAGAACGCGATGGGCAGGTTCCATGTGCGACCTGGTGAGACGACTGTGGTCACGATCGGCGGAGACGGCCTCGGAGAAAAGCAGGCTAGGCCTCAGGACAAGGACGACTGAGCTGAACGATTGAGCGCCTTCCGTCACCGATGGGCCGCCCGGGCGAGAAAGGACGCCCTGGGGTCGCCCTAGGCGCCCGCATTCCGGCACCAACGCCGCGTGCTGGGCGAGGGCTGTTACCTTCGGTTCCATGCTCTGCTCGAAAAATCGCTCGCTGTGGCCCCTTGGCCGGTACTCGCTCGCTCCGCTCCTCTTCGCGTCCGCGCCTCTCGGACTCGCCACCGCTGCCCCCCTCCAGGGGGCGGATGAGTGCATCGACGCCACGCCAATCTTCGGACCGGGTCCACACCCCTCAGACGCGTCGGCGGCGACGTCGAACGGGGTGGACCAACCCGGTTGCTCCTTCACCTTCCACAACGACATCTGGTTCGAGTGGACTGCGCCCGCGACGGACTCGTACATCTTCGAGGTGCTCTCGCCCCCCTCGTTTATCGTGGCGGTGCTCGATGGGTGCGGTGGAACATTGATCACCTGCAGGGGCGGGAACCTCAACAACTCACCGGATCCGCGCGTCGCCTTCGGTGGAGTGCAGGGCGCCCGATACACGATCAGGCTCGCCCACGCGTTCTCCAGCCCGCAGGTCGGCGAGTTCACGATTCGACGCGCAGAAGATCCAGTCAACGGAGATTGCTCCGCAGCGATCGCGATCGCCGGCGACGGAACGTTCGCGTTCGACCACGCGAATCCAGTCACCATGTCAGGAACGATGCCGTGCGGCCCGATCGACAACGACGTGTGGTTTCGATGGAGAGCGCCGAAGGACGGATTCGTGCAGTTCTCGACGCCGAACCGGCGCGCCGCTGTCGCGGTATACAACACCTGCGGCGCGCCCCCGATCGCCTGCGATACCACCTTTCAGGAAGCTGAACTGATCTTCCCTGCGACAGCGGGGACCGAATACTTCATCGCCATCGGCACCAGGACGGACACTCCTCCACAGACAGGCACGTTCTCGCTCGAGACCATTCGCCCGTCCGTGGACCCGGCCAGCGGACACGCCTACGCGTGGATCCCGGACGCGCTGCTTTACGACGATGCGCGCCGGGCCGCCGACGCATCAGTGTTCCGGGGCGTCAACGGCCACTTGGTCACGCTCTCCAGTGCGGCGGAGGATACCTTCGTGAACACGATGATCAGCGAGAGGAGGGCGGCGCTCGGCTCGCAGCTTCCGTTCGGCCCCGGTTCAGAAGGCGCGTGGTCGGGCTTGTTCCAGGACACGACGTCCCCGAGCTATGTCGAGCCCGATGGCGGCTGGGTCTGGGTCACCGGTGAACCGGTGACGTACACGAATTGGATCGGTCCTAATCGACCGGACAACTTCACCGGGCATGGTCTCGGCGACGAGAACTTCATGAGCCTCCGCGGCGCGTGGGAAGACTGGCCCGAGCGACCCCTCTTCTACGTTGTCGAGTGGGATCTAGATCCCGTTGGGATGCCGTTCTGCGACCCGGCAGTCACAAACTCCTCTGGAACCGGGACCGTTCTTCGGGCCAACGCGTCGACCAGCCCAGGGACCGGCGTCCGCCTTGAGGCGACCGATGGGCCGCCCGGTGAGTTCGGCTTCTGCGTCGTCGGAGTGGCGAGCGACCCGGTCGGGATCGTGCTGGGGAGCGGGCTGTTGTGCCTCTCAAGGCAGCCGGGGCAGCCCATCGGTCGTTACGCGGGCGGTGCCGCGTTCAACTCGATTGGCCAGTTCGACAGCTCCGGCGCCTTCCGGAACCAGTCGGGGACGTCAACCACCGGGACGGGCTTCGAGATCCCGGCGCTGCTCCCATTCCCCGGCACGCCTCCGATCACCGCGGGGCAGACCTACTACTTCCAGCTGTGGCACCGAGACGGGAGCATGGGCTCCAACCTCTCCAACGGCCTCGCGGTCACGTTCTAGGGCGGCGCCGGGTGGCCCCGGGTCGTTACCTCCCCGGGGCTCCCACAGATCCGAACGTGCGCGATTAACGCATTCGGCTCCTCAGACTCATGGGTTCGCTACGTGCGCCGGAACGATGAGTGAATGGCTCGAGCCGGAGGCAGCGGGTATCGCTCGTGAAAACTAGCCCACCAATCCCAGTTCTTTGCGTAAGCGGCGTTGGAACGCCGCCGCAACCATCGCATCCATCGCGCCCGCATCCCTCGCCGAAACTTCTGAAGCGCCACCGAGTTTCCGGTGATGCCGTAGTAGGCACAGTGTCCATTCAGTTTTCGGCTCAGGATCTGGTGCTGGATCTTCACGGGCATGTGCCGATGTGTTCGGCACCATTCCCCGATCGCATTAAGGCCTCGGCTCAGGCGTGCTGCCATCGTCTTCTTGAAGATTGCCCAGTAGCCATCCCGCGACCTCGACCAGTAGTGGGTGAACCCCAGAAAGTCCCAGCTCTCCGATTCGTTTGGGCCGCCGCGAGGCGGACGCTTGAACGGCACGAGCTTTGTCTTCTCGGGATGCAGGGTCAGTCCGAACTTCTCGAAGCGCGGAAAGATGCCCTTGTAGAAACGCTCGGCGTCTTCCTTCCGATCGCAGAGGATCACAAAGTCATCCGCAAAGCGCACTAGCTCTGCACGGCCACCGATCAGCGGTTTCGCGTATCGGTGGAACCATGCATCGAGCACTTCATGGAGGAAAATGTTGGCCAGGATCGGCGAAACGACTCCACCTTGCGGCGTGCCCTTCGTCGGCTTGGTCCGTTGTCCGTCCTCCATGATGCCTGCGTTCAGCCACTTGCCGATCGTTCGGATCAGCACTCCATCACTTATCCGTCGGTCCAGGATCTTCCGCATCCATTCGTGTTCGAACGCGCCAAAGCAGTCTTTGAT
>CAJXRJ010000044.1 GCA_913058555.1 uncultured bacterium | reverse complement strand
AGACAGAGGTTGACGAGACTCCCGCCCGGGTTCACGACAAAGCCTGATTCGAGGCTCACGACGAAGAGCCCAAACTGGTTCGGCGGCAAATCGACAACGTCGAGCGTGATGTCGTTCTGCGCAGCGATGGGGCTGCCGGTTCCGAAGATCGTCGCCGCCTGACCGGTGCTGTTCGGCGCGGACGGGCAGTAGTTCACGCCGAGCTGCGTGCTGGTCTGGAGACTGAGCGTGGCGGCAACGCCAATGGAGATTACGAGCATGCTTTGTCGTGACGAGCTTCAGTGGGACGCGATTCGCCCGCAAGCGGACGGGGCGGCTCAGCTCCTGGGAGGGGTGAAAAGCCGCTCGACCACACTACCAGACGACGCCCAATCCCGGCGTGGCAGCGGGCCCCCGGGGGCCACATTCACCGCTGGTTTGGCCGGGCTCCCAAGACGGGGCGACGCTACTGGCGATGGCGTGCCCCATGGGCCTGCTTTCGCCCTCACCGCAGGGCCCACGTTCAGGCCCGCCGCCGGGGTGCACTGGACGGAAAGTTCCCGACTTGGCCCCTCACTTTGGGTTCGCCCTTTCCCTAGCCGTTCCGGCACGGTGGCTTGGGGCGGATTCTCCCCGTGCAGGGCCCCGATTGACCACGCCAGGCAAAGGGCACGCCCCCACCGACACTTGCGGGGATGCGTGCCCATACTTCGAAGTCACCTTGGAAAGTTCTAGGTCCACTGGGGCGCCAGAGCTCTGTGCCGTCAGTTCGCCGTCACTGTGTGGGCACGGCCGGCACCCCCGGCTAAACGTCGAGGGCGACGTCTCCGGCACTGTTGACCAAGATCACGGTGTCAAGGCCGCGCATGATGGGGGTCCATTGCTCGTAGAAGGCCCGCGCGTCGACGTCGTCTGGGACGAAGAGCCCAAGCAAGACCAAGGCCGCGCCCTTGGACTGTTCGACGATGATGCTCGCCGGATCATCGCCCACGAAGACCTTCACCTCAGCCGGAATGCGTGCCTCGGCGGCGAGGCCGCGCAGGTGATTCTCGGACTCCTCACGCCCGCTTTCGTGGGGCACCGCGCGCAGGATTCTGAGGACGTTTCCGGACCACGCTTCGTTCTGCGTCATCAGGTGCGCGAGCATGGCCATCAACGGCCCGTTCTCTTTGCCCCGCCACCACACATCGATGGAGCCTTCGGGGACCTCCCACGCCTGCCGTTCCTCGACGGCGTCGTGGAACAAGAGAACGCTGCGCCCGAGGCGCTTTGCGGCGAGCACCGACGTTAGGAGTTCACCCATGCGCTCTTCATCGTCCGCCCAGCCGAAGAGGGCGGCGTTGCACTGGAACGCGCCTAGTCCGTGGCATTGGACGAGGGCGGCGATACCCTCCTCGCGCGTGGCGGCCACCACGACCGCGGGGAATCCGGAGAGCTCATGGTCGCGCATCGAGTTCCGGAGCACCCGCTCCTGGGCCCGTCGCCGCTCCACCAGGTCATCGAGATCACCAGAGATGACTTGACCAAGGGTCAAGATCCCGCGGCTCGCCGCCAGCCAATGGCCAAACTCGGCCAGGCGCACACGCTGGCCGGCGCTGCCACTGAATGCCAAGACGTTCGGCCGCCAGTTCTTAGGGTGGTAACGTTCGTCGTCGAGGCGGAGCAGGTCCTTACGCGCACGCTCGTAGGCGGCACCGCTGCGCGCATCGCCCCATGCGACCACGAGCTTGCGCTGGGCGATCGTCCAGTGCAGCAGCGCCATGAGCACGATCGAAGCGATGCCCCAGATGGGTGCGATGAGCAACATGACGGCCAGGCACGCCAGGGTCCCAAGCAACGCGAGGGACCAATGCGTGTACCGGAAGGTCGGGCGGTAGCTCGGGTTCCGCGTGTAGGCCTCGACGAACGTCGCGAAGTTGAGGTAGCCGTACGTCACCATGAAGAACATGGTGATGATCGGGGCGATCAGGTTCAGGTCGCCGATCAGGATGCCCGCCTCCGCGATCAGGAACGTGACCACGGTGGCTCGCCGGGGTTCGTTGGTGACGCCCGAGCCGAGGCCAAAGAACGAGAGCCGCTGGAAGATCTTGTCCCGGGCGAGGGCTTGCAACACGCGCGGCGCTCCCATCATGCTCCCGATCGCGGACGACAGGGTCGCTGAGAAGACCCCAAGCGTCACGAGGGACGGCGAGAGAGAAAGGGACTTCACGATCATCTCGTCGGCGAGCAGGTCCGCGCGCGGGGTCGACGCCGCCAGGAGGAGGGCCATGGCCCCGTAGACGAGCGCCGTGACTCCGATGGCCATGAGCGTCCCGCGTGGGATGGATCGGGCTGGATTGGCCAGGTCGCCGGACATGTTGGCGCCCGCCATGATCCCCGTCGCCGCAGGGAAGAAGAGCGCGAACATCGTGAAGAAGCTCTGACCCTCCGGGTACGCGGGCCCGAGGTTGGCGCTGAGGTTCTCTACGCTCGCTGTCCCAAGGGCTCCTGCGGCGAACGACACCAGGGAGATCGCGAGGGCCGCCAGGATCACATACTGAACCTTGATGGTCCAACCGGCCCCAATGAAGACGCAGACGAAGACGACGGCGTTTACGAAGCTCGCGATCGCTTCTCGCCGTTCCGCCCATTCGGGAAACGCCGCGACGAAGGCTTCGGTGAATCCGATCACGTACATCGCCACCGAGACCGCCTGGGCCAGGAAGAAGATAACGCCGATCGATCCGCCGAACTCCACCCCGAGGCTGCGGCTGATCATGTAGTAAGCGCCACCCCCACGGACCCGGCTGTTGGTCGCGATCGCTGACACCGAGAAAGCGGTCAGGGTCGTGATCACCTTCGCCATGGCGACGATGATCAACGCATGCCACACCCCCGCGCTCCCGACGACCTGGCCGTAGCGCAGGAACATGATCACCCCGAGGATCGTCAGGGTGCACGGAGTGAATACGCCGCCGAGGGTGCCGAAGCGGCCCCGGTCCGCGGTGCGCTTCTCTGAACCTCGCCGCTCGACGTCGCGACCCTCCCGGTCTTGGTGGCTCATGGGGCGACGACTCGGGGACTCATGGCGAGGCGGGGAACGGTGTGTGCCACGGTGGGCCGCCAACGGACGGCGGCACGCGTGGCAAGTGAGCGAAGGATAAGACTTCGCCCAACGATCGGCTCAAATCTCGTCTATTCGTGGGCCGCGGTCGCGGTGGAGCGCGCACGAACAGTCACGAGCGGTCCAGGTGATTGTCCTCAGGGCCGCTCGAACAGCTCGACGACCCGCTCGTCGGGGTCGCGGACGAGGGCGCGCTTGCCCCACGGGTAGTCCCGGGGCTCCTGCACGACGCTTGCTCCGTGGCTCTTGGCTCCCGCGAAGGCGGCGTCGAGGGACGCCACCGTCAAGCCAAAGAACTGCCCTCCTGCGAGACGGTGGTCCGGCGCCGGGACCTTGGGGGCCCCTGGCGTGCCCACGAAGATCGCGAAGTGCGTAGGTCCCAGCGTGCACTTGTAATGCACCGGACCGTCCCCGTGTTGTTCCGATGCAAGCGGTAGTCCAAGGGCACGGTAGAAACGCGCTGTGGCCTCCACGTCCTCGGCGAACAGGACGATCGAACCCACGTCCAGGATCGATGGTGTGTCATCCATTGGCGAAACTCCTAGTCGTGGATCAGGCTTCTTGGCGGAAGAGGTGAACGTCGCGCTGGGGGAAGGGGATGGAGATCCCTTCCGCGTCGAAGCGCATTTTGATCCTGCGCCTCAGCTCGCAGCATGTCGCGAAGTAGTCCCCGGTATCCACCCAGGCGCGCAGCGAGAGGTTGACGGACGAGTCCCCGAGGCTGGTGAGCAGCACCTGGGCCGCGGGCTCCGCGTGTACGGCGTCGATCCCATTCAGCTCCTCGAGTGCGACCGCCGTGGCGCGGTCCACGTCGTCCCCGTAGCCGATTCCGACCGCTTCGTTGATGCGACGCTGGGGATTGGCCGTGACGTTGCGGATGACGTCGCCCCAGATCTTGCCGTTGGGGATCGTCAGGCGCTGGTTGTCGAGGGTCAGGAGGGTCGTCGACACGAGGGTCATGGCTTCCACGGTTCCCTCCCGGCCGCTCACTTCCACAAAGTCGCCCACGTCGAAGGGGCGGTACATGAGGAGCATGATCCCGGCGGCGAAATTACCGAGCGTGTCCTGGAGCGCGAAGCCCACGACGAAGCCGAGCACGCCGATACCAGCCAGCAGGGGCGCGATGTCGATCCCGAGGTTCTGGAGGGCGAGCACGAGCCCGATGAAGAACACCACCTTCGAGACCGAGGTCTGAATGAACGACTTGAGGAGTTCGCTCGCGTTCTTGGCCGACCGGTCCACGGCCCCGCGCACCACGCGCCCGGCGAAGCGGGCCACCATGCCCGAGATCATGAGGAGGAAAAGGAACAGCAGGATGCGCCCCAGGATGGCGGGCCCGTCCTCGAGCGCCCAACGCTTCATGGTTCCCCCTGGATCGGCGAGCAGGTCCTTGAACCCCATCTCCAGATTGTCCTTGGCCCTTTCGATCGCGTTGCTGTCGGGCCCAGTGCCTGTAGACCCGGCACCTTCGGCGGCGCCGGCCGATCCTTGCTCGGTCGAGGTCGCCACGCCCGGCTCGCCTCCGGAGCCTCCCCCCTGGGAGGCGCCCGCGGGTAGGCTGAGGAGCAGCGTGCCCAGGCACGCGAGGAGGACGTTACGCAGTATTCGTGGCCAGGTGCGGTGCATGGGCCGAGGATGCGCTTCGGGCACCGTCGAAACAACCGCTAGCTGCGACCACCCATTCCACGGGCAGCCCCGCGGAAGCCGCCTCGGCCAGGGCTACCTCCGCGGTGGGGTGGAGCGCTCCACCATGGCGCCGGTCACGGGGCGATGGCGACTTTCAGCACGCCGTCCTTCTGATGGGAGAAAAGGTCGTAGGCCTCGACGATGTTTTCGAGCTTGTAGTGGTGCGTGACGAACGGGGTCAGGTCGACCCGTCCGGAGGCCACGACCTCCATCAGCCGGCGCATGCGTTCTTTGCCCCCAGGGCACAGGGACGTGACGATCTTGTGGTCCCCGAGGCCGGCGGTGAACGGGCCGAGTGGGATCGTGAGGTCCTCGGAATAGACGCCGAGGCTGGAGAGGGTCCCTCCGGGTTTGAGGACCCGCAGGCAGGATTCAAACGTGGCCTGGGTGCCCAGGGCTTCGATCGCCACATCGACGCCGCGGCCTTGGGTCAGGCGCATGATCTCATCGACGGGATCGAGCAGCTTGTAGTTGATGACGGTGTCAGCACCCACGTGGACCGCCATGGCCAGCCTCTCGTTGACGGAGTCGACGCCTATGATGGTCGTCGCTCCCTTGAGCTTCGCGCCCGCCGTGGCGCACAGGCCAATGGGGCCCTGGGCGAAAATGGCGACCGTGTCGCCGATCTTGATGTTGGCGTTCTCGGCTCCGGCGAAGCCCGTGGACATGATGTCGGGGCACATCAACACCTGTTCGTCGGTGAGGCCGTCGGGCACCAACGCAAGGTTGGCCATGGCGTCCGGCACAAGAACGTACTCCGCCTGGGTGCCGTCGATCGTGTTGCCGAATCGCCAGCCGCCGGCGGGCTTGAGGCCGTGACGTGTTCCCGGACCGTCTTGGGCGGGCAGGCCATCAAGGCATGCGTGGGAATGGCCGCTGGGACAGATCGCGCCGGCGATGACACGTTGCCCGACCTCGTAGCCATGAACCTGGGCCCCGAGTTTGACGATCACGCCCACGGGCTCGTGACCGACCGTGAGTCCCTTTACAACGGGGTACTCGCCCTTCAGGATGTGAACGTCGGTGCCGCAGATCGTGGTCGTCGTCACGCGCATCAGTGCGTCGTTCGGCCCAACGTCGGGAATGGGCTTGTCCACCAGCTCGATTCGCCCAGGCTCGACGAAGACAGCGGCCATCATGGTCTTCTTCATGCGCGCATTGTGGGCGAGCGGTACCCCAAGCGATATGGGGCGGTGTGCGTAGCCTCGGAGCGCACGGGGCCCAGCGAATCCAGGAGGGAGTGGTAAGCTCAAGGCTCGCATTCGGAAGGCTCGCACCCAACCACGCTCGCCATGATTCTCGCGATCACCGCCCTCTGCGCCGGAGGCCTCCTTGAGGTCGACCGAGTTGCTGGACCCTACTTCGAAGTCCAAGACGCCATCGATGCCGCCGCAAGCGGAGACATCATTCGGGTCGCCGCAGGGGACTACCAAGGATTCGTCATCGACTCTAAATCTTTGATGGTGGTCGCCGCCGACAGCAACGCCCCTCCGCATGTTCTCGGCACCGCCGAGATCGTCGACCTCCAGGCGTCGGAGACGGTGACCCTCTCCGGCTTGATCTGTGACGATCTTCAAGGAACGTCGATCGTGACGATTTCCGATTGCGCGGGGTCCGTGAGACTTCAGGACATGCTCGTTGGGATCAACTTTGGCTCGCGGGCGTTGAACATCATCGACTGCGATGACGTCAGCTTGCACAAGTGCGGTCTCCGAAATGGGGGGGCGTGGCCTAGCCTGACTTGCCGCTCATCGAACCTGACTTTGTTCTCCTCGCGGATCCGTGGTGGATCATCGCCCCGGGATTGGGAGGGCGCGGCGGGACTTCAGCTCATTGATTCGAGCGCCATCGCCATGGACTGTGCGCTCATTGGCGGCCAGGGCGGGCCGCAATTCGGAGGTGGGCTGGTCACATGCCTGTCCTTCGCCATGGACGGTGGCCCCGGAGTGCAGATCGATGGATCGGTTTTCGAGCAGCTTGGCGGCTACGCGCAGGGCGGCCCGGGCGGCATCGGATTCTGGGACTGCGGTGGCCCCGGGAATCCCGGACCGGGTTTCGAGACGCGCAATGGGGGGCTTTTTCTACCGCTTGACGGCACGGCCCCGACGCTCAACTGTCCGCAGTGGGTTCAGCTCGGGGACACGTTCGTTGTGGACGTGCGCGGTGAGCCGGCGGACCCTGCGCTTCTCCTCTTCGGCATCGACGCCGGCCGAACGACTTTGCCCGGTGCCACGGGGGCCCTCCTGCTCGGCGGCCCCGCCTCCCGTCTCCGCCGCCTGGGGATCAGCTCCTCGACGGCCACCGTGCCGATCACGGTACCGTTGTCTCCGTTCTTCTTCGGCGAGGCATGGCGCTTCCAAAGCGCCCACGTACGCAACGGCGCGCTCCTCTTCGGCCCCGTCAGAACCGTGGCCGTGCTTTAGTCCAGGGATCCGGGGGGACCTGAGATCGACGGGCTCTGCGCGGCGGTGCGGCGCGACTCTCACGGCACGAGCGAGACCGACGCGTAGTGCCGCCTGAACAGACGAGGGAGCATGCAGCTGGCGATTACAAAGACCGCAGCAGCCACGGCGCCCACTGGGAGCGGCGTGTAGCTTCCTTCCCGCATTTCAAGGCCGAAGTAGACGCAGGCATGGACGACCAGGAAACCGATGTTGATCTGAACCGATGCGGCCGCGAGTTGGCGAAGGCTGAGTGACTTCGTGCGGTTCGAGCGCGTGACGATCTTCATGGTGGCGCCCATAAGGGCCACGGCAGCCAAGGCCGGGAGGGTGGCGAGGATCAGCAGCGCAGACACAAGGTAGGGAACCAGGCGCTCGGTCACAGGGGCCCCCGAAGTCCAGGTCACAGCCCCCACGAGCACAGAACCCACGAGTACGGCCACGCCGAAGATCGTCAGTCCAAAGCCGCAGAAGCGCTTGGCGCAGAGGTTCGCGATGGTGTTCCGGCTGAAGGGTTGGTGGCCAAAGGGCCCGTGCTGTGTCAGCGCGAACAGGGGTACGAATGCAAGGATGACGAGAAGGTCCCGCCCTGCCCCCCTGATCTGCCCCGGAGACTGTGGCCCGCCAAAGGGTGCGAATAGGAGGCTCTCTAGACGTGCGATCAGGTTGCCATCGCCCGCCAGGACCACGTTCATGACGGTGGTTGAGATCGTTGCCGCCAGCACGATGATGACCGCGTTCTTGAGTGCGCGAGACCTGGACCAGCGCGGGTCGGAGGCCAGGGCGTAGCGGGAGGCCGCCCTAAGGCGAGCGGGCCCGTCGAGGGAAGGGGCGCCCTTGGTCGCGTTCGTCCGCGGCCTCGCTTGGCGGGCTGAATCGACGGTGAACCCGTGGCCGAAACTCTCGCCGTTGGCGGGAGACAGCGATTGTGATCGGGGGTTCCAGCGCCCAACGCGGTAGGCGATGTAGAAGAGCGTGATGGACGTCCCTCCCGCTGCGAGGGGGCCGAAGGCTTTGACCGTTGGCGCAGCCAAAGCCGCTGAGGCAGCGGCGAGCAGGCCGAGGGCAAGGGCGGTCGCGACGGTGGAGGCCGTGGTCCTTCGGCGCAGGCCTGGCAGGGCGGCGAGGGCGGGGCTGGCACAGACGGCGTGCATTCTGGTGCCCGTACGCATGCCGAAAGCAATGGGCACAAAGCCCGCGAGCACGATCAGCGCTAGATCACTGAGGACTTCCGCGCTGTAGACGTCGCTGCGGTGCAGGGCGACCGCGGAGGCGAGGGAAACAAACAGGAAGATGAAGAGGCTGAACAGCCCGTGGCGCCAGCCCCGGCTGTCCCTTGTGATGAGCCACGGGATCAGCCCGAGGGACCGTAGGCCCATGGAGCTCACGCGGGCGCTCACGCCACCACCTCCTTCGATGCATCGGAGCCCGCCGGTGGAGCGAGAAGCAGGGGGAAGAGGCCTTCGATGCCCACGGGCCTCACCTCGACGATGACCCCGTGCTTCTTCTCCAGCGCACGGCGCTCGGCTTCACCGGCGCGGACCACCAGGGTCAGCGCGCCTGGATGGCGCTCGACGCTCCGGACGTACGGCTCGTTCACGGAGAGCTCGGCCGTGGCGCCGACGATGGTCCAGCGCTGGTGCTCTTCCTTGAGGGTGTCGAGGTCCTCGTTCGCCGTGACCTGGCCGCCATCGACCATGGTGATACGGTCGACGCACGACTCGATATCCCGAAGCACGTGGCTTGAGAGGACCAACGTCGTGCCGTCCTCGATCACTCGGCGGCCGATCTCCTCCAGGACGACGGATCGGAAGATCGGGTCCTGGGCGGAGACGGGCTCGTCCAGGAGGGCGAGATCTGGGCGGTGGCAGAGGGCCACGAGGACCGCAAGTCGCTGTCGCTCGCCTTGCGGTAGGCTCCCCACCGCCTTCTGCAGCACGCGCTCCAGGTCAAACGCGTCCAGAAGGCGTGCCTCGACGGTCGAGTCCCAGCGCGGGTGCATCATGGCGATGAATCGAATCTGCTGCTCAACGCTCAGCCAATCGAGGAGCCGGAAGTTCTGGTCTACGAAGCCCAGGCGCGCCTTGTGGTCGTCGTCGAGGAGTTGAGCCTCCTGACCAAGGGTGAGGCACTGACCTGCGGTCGGGACGAGAAGTCCCATGACCGTGTGCATCAGCGTGGACTTGCCGCTGCCATTGGGTCCAATGAGCCCGGTCGCGGTGCCCGGTGGCACGGACCAGTCGATCCCGCGGAGGGCTTGGGTGCCCCCAAGATGGAGGGTCAGGCCGGTGGCGACGATGGGGTGGTTCATGGCTTGGGCGTTCATGGTCAAGGGGTCGGGTCGCCCGGGGAGCGGGGCTCTTGGTCGTCGGATTCCAGAAGGTCTTCCAGTGCCCGCAGGGCATCGCCGGTTGTCACACCGAGCTGGCGGATGGCCACGACCGCGGGCTGGAGGGCGCGCCGTAGCTCGTCCTCAGCGTCGGCGGCGCCGGTCCCAGCCAAGCGCGCCGAGACGACGTTCGGTTTGCCGGGTCGGCGCTCAATGACGCCCAGCCGTTCCAGCTCTCCGTAGGCTTTGCTGATCGTCATCGGGTTAACCCCCAGTTCGAGCCCGAGGGCGCGGGTGGAGGGGAGCTCCGTCCCGATCTCCAACGTCCCTGCAGTCGCCTGGAACCGCACCTGGTCCACCAGCTGGCGGTACACCGGGAGCCCCGAATGGCGGTCGATCTGGATGTGGAGGGGGATAGTCATGGGTCACGCGTATCAGTGTATTAGTATACATATACACCCAGCGGGAAGGATCGTCATTCCGAAGTCTCCAAATCCAGCCATCGTGGCTTTTATGTCCCAGGGAGAGTCATTCAGGCCCAGTTCCGATCTGACGAGGGGAGAGTCCTCCGGTAGGGGCTGATGGCAGCGACGGCGACGGCGGGCCGGGCTCTGCGCACGTTCCCATGTTCCTGGAGAGCAGCGACACTCCACAGGACCTGCGCCAGCTGGCGTGTCCGCTCCTTTCGGCGATTCCGCCGTGCAGCTCTGACCCATGGGGCGCCTGGGATATGGCTCGGATGGGGAGCGCGTGTTCCAGGGCGGGAAGTGCCATGGAATAGCCGTGTAACCCAGCAGACTGCATCGGACTTGGGTCGTCACCCGAATGGTGCGCGGGCGTACTCTCTGGAGCCCACCCCTCGACCCATGCGCGCCCTCCTTCTTCTCTTCCTCATTCCCTGGACCTCGGTCGCGTGCGGAAGGAGCGACGGCGCGGCACCGACGGGGAAGCCGACCGTGGTGGCACCCGTCGCCGTTGGGGCCGTGGAAGTGCGACCGATCACGCTACGACGGACGTTCAGCGGGGCCCTTGAGGCGGCGTCCGAGGTGACCGTGGCGCCGCGCATTTCGGGACACGTGAAGGGGCTGGCGGTGGACATCGGCGACCCGATCACACGTGGGCAGGTCGTTGCCTGGATCGATGACCAGGAATGGGTGCAGGCGGTGCTTCAGTCGCGGGCAGAGCTGGCGGTGGCGAAGGCCAACGTCGAGGAGGCGGAGGCGGGTGCCAAGATCGCCGAGCGAACCTTCGAGCGCATCGAGCGGCTGCGCAAGGACGGCGTCGCTTCAGAGTCCGAGATGGACGCGGCGCGCACGGCGGCCCTGGCCCGGCGCTCGCGGGTGTCGGTAACGAAGGCCCAGGTGCAGCGGGCGGACGCGGCCTTGGCGTCGGCGGAGATCCGGCTCCAGCAGGCGACGGTCACTGCAAACTGGGACGGCGATGACGATGGCGCGCGGGTGGTAGCCCGGCGCTTCGTCGATGAAGGCACCAACGTCAGCGCCGGAACGGCCATGCTTTCGATCGTGGGCCTCCAGCCCATGGTCGCGGTGGTGTTCGTACCCGAAAGGGACTACGCGCGACTGGCGGAGGGGCAGTTGGCGACGATCGCCACCGACGCGTACCCGGGAGAGTCATTCACTGGCACGGTCGCCCGCGTGGCACCCGTGTTCAGCCAGAACACGCGCCAGGTGCGCGTGGAGCTCGAAGTCGAGAACAAAGACCTGCGGCTCAAGCCGGGCATGTTCGTGCGCGCGGCCCTCGATTTGGGCGCCGACCAGGGGGCCACTGTCGTTCCCTACGCGGCCCTCACCCGGCGCGGCGACGTGCTCGGAGTCTTCACCATCGATCGGGCCGGGGACGTCGCGCGCTGGCGGCCCGTGCGCGCCGGGATCCGCGAGGGGGACTTCGTGCAGGTCTTCGGCGACGGAGTCAGTGGACAGGTCGTGACCCTCGGCCAGGAGCTCTGCGACGACGGGGCCCCGGTGCGGATCATCGATGCGAAGATGGGTGAATCGGCGAGCAGCGCGCGCAGCGGCGCCGGCGACCTTTGAACCTCCCCGCGCGCAGCGTCCAGCGGCCGATCTTCACGGCCATGGTGACCCTGATGGTGGTGGCCCTCGGGGCCTTCTCCCTCGGTCGCCTGCGGATTGACCTCCTGCCGGAGGTCGAGCTCCCCACCTGCACGATCCGCACGGAGTACGAAGGCGCGAGCCCGGAGGTGGTCGAGCGGCTCGTGACCCAGATCACCGAAGAGATCGTCGCGACGGTCCCCGGCGTCGAGGACATCAGCTCGACGTCCTCGGAGGGCTCCAGTCGCATCACCGTGCGGTTTGCCTTTGGCGTGGACCTCGACGAAGCGGCCATCGAGCTGCAGTCGCGCCTCGAGCAAGAGATCGACGAGCTGCCCGAGGACGTGGGGCGGCCGCGCGTGTCGAAGTTCGACATCGCGAGCTTCCCTGTCGTGATCCTTGGCATCTCGTCGAAGCTCAACCCTGTCGACCTGACGGAACTCGTCGAGAACCAGGTGCGCTTCCGGTTCGCGCGCATTCCCGGCGTTGCCCAGGTGGACGTGTGGGGTGGGTACAGCCGCGAGGTGCGCGTCGAGCTCGACCCGGGCCGAATCAACGCCCTGGGCATTCCCCTGGACACGGTGCTCGACGCCCTGCGCAGCGCCAACCTGGACCGTCCGGCGGGCAAGCTCGAGGACGGCCGCTACGAGGTCACGCTTCGCGCCCCCGCAGAGTTCCAAACCCTCGACGAGATCCGCGACACGGTCGTGCTCGAGCGCGGAGACGGAGCCGTGACCATCGGGCAGATCGCCAAGGTGAAGGATACCTACGAGAAGCTCACCAGGCACGTGCGCGTGAACGGCGACCTCGGCATGCGCGTGGCCGTGCGCAAGCAGGCTGACGCCAACACTGTCGAAGTCTCGCGCCGGATCCTCGAGCGCATCGAAGAGGTCAACCGCGCCTTCCCGCAGATCTCGGTGGTCGCGGTGTCGAACCAGGGTAACTTCATCGAGCGCTCCATTAGCAACGTCGCGAACTCCGTGCTTTACGGCGGTTTCTTCGCGGTGCTTGTGCTGCTGTTCTTCCTACGGCACCTGCGCAGCACGCTCGTGATCGCGTCCGCGATTCCGATCTCGGTGATCGCGACCTTCGCCCTGATGTACCTCGGCGGGTTCACCTTGAACCTGATGACCCTCGGGGGGCTGGCGCTCGGCGTAGGGATGATGGTGGACAGCTCCGTCGTGGTGCTCGAGAACATCTTCCGGCGCCGCGCCGAAGAGGGAGAGAACGCGCGGGATGCCGCGGTGAACGGCACTTCTGAAGTGGCCGGCGCCATCGTGGCGAGCACGATCACGACCCTCGTCATCTTCGTGCCGCTCATCTTTGTGCGCGGTGTTTCGGGGCTGCTCTTCAAGGAACTGGCCCTGGTGATCGCGTTCAGCCTGGCCTGTTCGCTGATGGTGTCCTTGAGCCTCGTTCCGGTGCTGGCGTCGCGCCTGCTCGCGGGCCAGGGCGCCCCTTCCGGAGAGGACAGCAGGGGCCTCGCGTCTGTCGCGGGGAGCCTGCTCGCCGGGCTGGACCGGTTCTACCTCGGCGTCCTGAAGCGCACCCTCGCGCGGCCGTCCGTCGCGCTCGTGGGATCAGGCCTCTTGCTCGGGGCGAGTCTCTTCTTGTACCCCCACATCGGCACCGAGTTCCTGCCGCCCAGTGACGAGGGGGAAGTGCGGGTCACCGGTGAGATGGAGAACGGCACCCGGCTCGATCTCGTGGACCAGCAGACGCGCCTCATGGAGGACCGCATCGTCGCCGCGGTCCCCGAGGCCCGTGCCGCCGTGGTGACTGTGGGGCCGAGCTACCGCAGCGCGCTTTCCGCCCGGGGCGAGGTTCAGCTGACGCTCGTCCCCGCAAAGGACCGCTCGCGCTCGAACTCAGAGGTCGCCGATGCGCTGCGCGAAGAGCTTGAGGGCACCATCGCGGGCATGAAGATTCGTACCCGAGCGCCCCAGGGACAGTTCCTCCTGCAGAGGGTGCTGGGTAGCAACGAGGGCCTTGAAGTCGAGGTGCGAGGATTCGACCTAGGCGTGCTCGCGGGGCTCGGCCAGCGCGCGGCGGACATCGTGCGGAGCGTCGATGGCGTCACGGACGTGGAGGTCAGCGTGCAGGCGGGCGTCCCCCAAACGGAGCTGAGCCTCAACCGCGAGAAAGTCGCCGACGTAGGGCTCTCCGTGCGCGACGTGACGCGGGTCCTGGAGACCGGCTTTGCGGGATCCCAGGCCGGCGAGTATCGGTCAGAGGGCAACGCCTACCGGATCCTCGTCCAGCTCGAGGACGCGGAGCGGCGTTCCATCGACGAGGTGCTAGACATGACCCTGAGCACGTCCACGGGCCAGCCCGTCGCCCTCAGGAACCTCGTGGACGCCTCCTCTGGTCAAGGGCCGCTCATCATCGAGCGCCGCAACCAGGAACGCCTCGTGAAGGTCACGGCCAACCTGGCGGGCCGCGCCATGGGCGATGTGGCCCGGGACGTGCAGGCACGCCTCGATGAGCTGCCGCGGCCCATGGGCCACGACCTGCGCGTGGCGGGAAGCTTCGAGGCCCAGGAGAAGTCCACCCGGGAGCTGGCCCTCTCGTTCCTGCTCGCCATCGCCCTCGTTTACATGGTGCTGAGCTGCCAGTACGAGTCCCTCCGCGATCCGCTGATCGTGATGCTCGCGGTGCCCATGGCGGCTATCGGTGTGCTCGTGACGCTCTACCTGACGGACACGACCTTCAACCTGCAGAGCGGGATCGGCTGCATCATGCTGGGGGGGATCGTCGTCAACAACGCGATCCTGCTCGTGGACCAGTCGAGCCGCCTCGTCGAACTCGGTCTCGACCCGCGCGCCGCAGCCCTGGAAGCGGGGAGGCGCCGCCTTCGTCCGATCCTCATGACGACGCTCACCACGGTGCTCGCGCTGATGCCGCTCGCACTCGGCATCGGCGAGGGCGCCGACGCCCAGGCGCCACTCGCCCGGGCCGTGGTCGGCGGCCTCGTGGGCTCTTCCGCGATCACGCTGCTTTTGATCCCCGCCGTCTTCGCTCTTTCGCGAAAGAGCCGGACGGTCACCGAAGCGCAGCCCTCATAGGGACTCGATCCAGGCCCGCAGGAGCGCGGCTCCTTCGGCGTCGACGCGGTGGCTGCCGATGTTTGGCATGCGGCCGTCGCCGAGGGTTTCCACGCGGTGGACGAGGATCGATCGATCCGGCTCGCCGGCGGCGACGATGAGCGCATTCTCGATACCGAGGTCCCCCTGGGACGGCGCGGCGTTCACCAAGCCGGTTTCGCTAAGTGGTGTTCCTACGCGCAGGTCGATCGCGGCGTTGCCGGGGCCGTTCGGCTGATGGCACATGGCGCAGTTCACGTCGAGCCAGGCGCGGGCGCGATTCCCGATGGGGGCCGATTCGTCGCTGGGGGACACGTGGGCTGGGGCGGTTTCGGGGTTGAAGCCCTCCGGAAGCGCGACGAGGCCCGCTTTGGCCAGGGCCTGGATCTGGTTTTCGCCGCCCACGTCCATGTTGAGCTGCATCGTGGAGAGCCCCAAGGCGAAACCCTGGTCCTGGAGATGGCAGCTGGTGCAGGCTGCTGCGGACGGCGCGTGCCAGATCGCACGGCCCTTCTCATCCCCGAGGACCGCGTCCTTGAACTTCACGCTCTTGCCCGGGACGGCCAGGCGCGCGTCGCGACCGGTAAGGGACCAAACGTAAGTGGCGGCTTCCCAGCCCGTCTCCGTGAACTTGTTCAGGCGCGTCTCCAGGTGCCGCTCCTCGCGGCCGCCGGTGGAGATGAACTCCTTGACGATGACCGCGCCCACGGGGAATTCCCACACTCCGTCCTCGTGGTACGTCATCGACGCACCCTCGGGAAGCTGCAGGTAGCGCCGCTTCTCCGCGCCGTCAGACCAGAACGGTGCGTTGACTTCGTAGGGGACCACGTCCGGGAGGAAGGTCTTCTCCTTGGCGGATGCGTAGATGCCCGCTTCCGAAATCTTCGCTGGCCAATCGTCGAAGGTGCCCTCGGGCAGTTCTGAAGGCACGATGCGGTAGATGTTGCCGTCGAAGGCCAGCGCGAAGACCTCGCCCGCGTCGTCGGTGCCGAACGAAGCGATCGTGCGGCGCGTGCGGCGCACCAGCTCGTTCTGGAACTGTCCGTTCGCGTCCCGCGTGATCATCCACATGTTCCCGGACACGTAGTCGGCGTAGAAATACGCGCCCTCGAACTCCGGATACCGCAGCCCGCGGTACACCTCGCCTCCCGTGATGGAGATCCCGTCCTTTCGCCCATAGGTTGCGACCGGGGGAATGTGCTCACCGCGGGACAGGGGGTCGTCCGAGAAGTCCAGCGAGGCTTCGAAGGTCTTCCAGCCGTAGTTGCCGCCCTTCACGATGAGGGAGATCTCCTCCATCTTGTTCTGGCCCACGTCGCCGGCCCAGAGCTCGCCGGTCTTTGAATCGAAAGCAAAGCGCCACGCGTTGCGCAGGCCGAAGGCGTAGATCTCCGGGCGAGCGCCGTCCACGTCCACGAACGGGTTGTCCCCTGGGATCCCGTAGGGCAGGTCACCGCTTGTCTGATCCACGTCGATCCGAAGGATCGTGCCCAGCAGGGTCGACAGGTCCTGGCCGTTGCCGAACGGGTCGTTGGCGGCGCCGCCGTCCCCAAGGGCCATGTAGAGGTACCCATCGGGACCGAAGGCGATCATGCCTCCATTGTGGTTTCGGAACGGCTGCTTCACTTCGAGCAAGACGCTCTCGGAGTCGGGGTCCGCTGTGTTTTCATCGGCAGTGAACATCGCGAGGATCCCGTGCTCGTCGTTCACCGACGACGAGTAGTGCACGTAGAACTGCCCGTTCTCTGCGAAGTCTGGGTGGAACGCGAGGCCCAGAAGACCCTCCTCGTTGCCCACCCGGCTGACCCGCTCGGAGATGTCGAGGAAGATCGTCTTCTCCGCGGGCGTATCGGTCGTTCCGTCGAAGGTCCAGATCTTGCCGGCCTGCTCGACGACAAAGACCCGCTCGGTGCCATCGCCGGCGCCGGTCAGGTAGACGGGCCGCTCGAACTCAAAGTCCGGGAACGCGCGCTCAAGGTCGACGCCCTCTGGGTCCACAAGGAACGAGCGAGCAATGGACGGGTACAGGAGCACAGACACGAGGCCCGCGGCGGCAAGGAGGGAGAGTTTTTGCATGGTCGACCAGGGAGACTGGCGCGACAGGGTAGGGGAGGGCCCTGGCGGAGAGGGGCAAAGGCTGTGTTCGGGCCGCGTGGAATCTGTGCTGCTCATCGCTGTCGTCGTTTCCGCGTCATTCTGCCGTGTCCGGTCGCGGCCAGTGGTGAGGTTCCCGGCGCACCTACATGCGCGGCCGCGATTCATCGGGTCCGCGAAGGGCCCAAGGTCCCTCAGCGCGGGACGAGGATCGCGACGCCGAACTTCTCCTTCGATTCGGCCATGGGGACGAAGGGCCGCTCGCCGATCTGGCGCTCGACGCGGTAACGGTCCTGGACCCATTCCAGAATCGAGTCGCCGTAGCCGTGGCCGAAGAAGGGGAAACCGTAGTCGTCCGTGGGGCGGTGCACCAGAAGCACCACCGCAGGCGGGCGTTTGTCGAGGGATTGAACGATCTCGGCCTCGTCGAACATGGCGAGCTCAGGGGCCATGAAGTTCACCAGCCGCGTCGGCGTCTTCGCGCGCAGCAGGTAGTTGAACGTGATGCCTTCCGGGAGGACGAGTAGTTCGTCGCCGGGGGCCAGGCGTTCCTTCAGGTCCAAGTAGGCTTCACGCATCTTCTCCCCGCGCCAACGGCCGCTCAGGATCCGATCGTTCCCCTCGCCGAAATCGACGGTCTTCTGGGTGAACCAGTTCCGCGTTGCGTTGGCGTTCATGGCCACGAAGACCAGGATGGCGGCGGCCGCAGCGGCGCGCTGGGCCCAGAGGGTGGACGTCTGAGCAGGGGGCCCCGCGCCCGGCCGCCGGGCCGCAAGCCAGTTGGGAATCCAAACCACCAGGAGCACGACCGCGAGCAGGCAGCCCGGGACCGAGAGCACAAAGCCGTACTGGCGCGCGAGGGGCACGAAGAGGACTTTGGGCAAGAGGCCGGCGGCGAAGAAGCTGAAGCCCACCAGCGCAACGTGCCGCGTGGGCGCCCCGCTGGTTCTTTCCCGAAACAAGCGGCGCAGGGAGCCCAGGGCCATGACCGGCAAGATGGCGGTCAGGGGCAGCAGCATCCAGGCGATTTGCACCTTGAGGAAGGCGGCGCCCGTGAGTGCGAAGGCGAGGCTGAACGCCGCCGCGACCGCGACCCGGGGCCTTCTCACGCGGGTGGCGATCTCCCCAGCGAAGACGAAGAGCGCCGCAAGGAAGGCGCCCATCCCGGCGGTTGTGGCCGCGAGACGGGTGAGCGACGCCCCAAGATCGTCGGTGCCGCGCATCTTGCGGTAGAACGGCATGTTGCTGACTTCTTCGTTGAACGCGTAGGGCCACGTTCCAGCGAGGGCGAGCGGTGTTTCATCGAGGCCGATTTGGCCCGCGAACCGCGCGCCCGCGGCGAGGACGGGCAAGGCGAAGCCGAAGGCGAAGAAGCCCAGCACTGCGGCTCGGTCCTTGGCGCTGGGTAGCCCCACGGCGACGGCGAAGAGGGCGGCGGAGGCGCCGATACCCGCCCCGAGGAAGATCTCTGCCTTGCTCAGGAAGGCCAGCCCTGCGCACGCTCCGGAGAGGATCAGCCATCGCGGCCGCGCTCGGTGTTCCTGCACTCTCCCTGGGGTGGATTCCCCCGCGCGCGCCAGGGCCCAGAGGGAAGCGAGCGCCGCGGTGAAGCCGAAGGTGATGCCGTGGGAGTACGGCGCGAGGAACATGTAGTTGCCGATGGCCTCCTGTTGTGCCACCGCGAAGACCACGAGGAAGACGAAGCAGCCAAGCCACGCGCCGACCTCCCCCGCGATTCGCCCCACGAGCCGCGCGAGGAGCCAAGTCGCAGCGCCGATGACGACGGCGTTCAAGGCCTGCAGCGCATCGAGCGATACGCCGAATACACGCATCCAGCCTTCGATGAGCCACGGGCCCAGGGGCCCGTTGAACCACGCGATGTCCCGGTGCAGGACGTCCCCTTCCACGAGCCGCCAGGGCACATAAAGCTCTCGCCCAAAGTCGATGAGGGGGTCAGGTCCCCGGTCCCAACCGATGACCACGGCAAGGACACCAGCCAGGGCGAGGGCGGCCCACGCCAGGAGCCGGATGGATCTCGACGGGAAGGTCATCGGCGGGAATCGATGGCCCGCTTGGCGAGCCAGCTCTCGATACGGCCATTCACTTCCGACATGGGCACGGGGCCGCCGGTCAGGAGCGCCCTGTGGAATTCCTCCGGACGGAACTCGTCCCCGAGGAGGTCTTCGATGGTGCGGCGCTGCCTGCGGATCCTTAGCAGCGCCAGAGCAGAGGAGGCGTCCCGAGCGGGTTCCGCAATGGAGCGGAGAATGACCTCCTCCGCGGCGACCTCAGGGACGGGCGTCATCTCGAGGAAAGCATCGATCGCTTGGCGATAGGACCAGCCGCGATCGTGCATGCCGATATCGACGATCAGTGCCGCAAATGCGCAGAGCTCCTGGACTCGCCAGCCGAAGCCACGATCCACTTCGCGCAGTTCGCCCGCGCGGAAGACCTCGGCGGTGGCGTAGAGGCCCCATGCGGATTGAAACGCCTCGCGGGGCATCGTGCGAAGGTAGGGCGGGCTCTCGACGGCGGCTCGTCGGTAGGCGTCGGCAAGTGCCTCGCCGCGGATGCCGTAGCGCACGGCCTCGGCTTCCCAGAGCCAGCGGGGGACAGTCAGATCCCCAGGACGCGGGTAGAGGTAGACGGAAGGTCGCGCCACCGGATCGTCCGCGGGTCGCAGGTCGCCGCGTATGAAGGGGCTCCAGCGGCCGTGGGGGCGCTCAAAAGTGCGACCCATGGCGGCTCGAAAGAGCGGTGGCGGGGGCTCCGTGACGAACTCCCCGAGGCCGCTCTCCAGAAGATCCTTCA